>CAMYXL010000047.1 GCA_947303255.1 uncultured Clostridia bacterium
CCGAAGAAAAATATCCCGAGAAAGACCCTTCTTCATTATCGAAAACTTCATTAAAATCGTCGATCGGCATGAACACCGCAAGTGTCGCATACTTATCTTCGACGGCAACAGCCTTGAATTTATAATCCGTGCTCTCGAACTTAGCATTGAGCGTAAACTCCTCACCGTCGCCGATACGGTACTTGTCCCTAAGGTTAGAAGTGATCATGACTTCACCCTTTTTAAGTTCAGGCATGTCCACGTATTTGGAATCAGGATAGATCGATACGTCCTCATTTACATTAGCGTTTTCGATACGAAGCGACTCGAGAGCGAACTTTTCCGAATCAACGGAAGTAGTGATCTCGTTATCATCCTCATCAGTCGTGGACTTAAGAACCGTCTGATAATCGCAGACTATCATCTCAGGTGCTTTCGACTTCATCAGATTCAATGTGTCAGGTGCACCGATCGAGAACGCCATAAGGAACATGATGAAGATGATTCCCAATGCAATGATCAGATAGTTAGGAATGTTCTGAAGGACGATCCTTAATCTGAAGCGGTTAAGGAAAGACCATCTCGGAAGCCTGATCGCGTTCTTACGCTTAGTCTTCTTGAGATCATTACGGAGGAACTCAAGAGGAGAAAATCTGAGCTTATAGGAGATAACCACAAGGTTAACCAGAAATACTATTCCCAGAGGTATCAGTGTTGTCATGTATAGAGCCTTAAAGCTCCACACTACCTCAAACTTCGGCAGGCTGTAAGTGTTGTAGTACATCGCTGCCACCGCGTCCTTGAACACCGTATATCCCAGGATATTCGCTATAAGCGCGGATATCAGTGTCACTATCATCGGAATAAGAAGATAATGTCTTATCAGCTCGCCTCTGGTATATCCCGATGCACGAAGCGTACCGATGACTTTTGCCTCCTGCGTGATGGTACTGCTGATCGATACAGCGAACACGAATGCGATGAATACCATGAAGATATACATGAATTCCTCTGTCATTCCCAGATCTTTACCAAAGTCATTTGTCGCGAAATTTATCGCCTGATTAAGGTATGCCGGCAGGTAATCTTCGAGCTCGTTTTCTTCGACTGCCGCGTTTGTTATGACAACCTTAAGGTAATCTTCAGACAGTTCCGTCGCTTCTTTGTCATCCGCAGGCTTGTCGGCATAGATCCACGAATATGCGTACTTAACTTCTCCCTCGGAAGATAGTTCGTCGAACAGATCAGAAGTTACCAGTGCCACTCCGAAATTGATCGAATCAAATATCGTATCCGAGTTATTCTCGTAAAGTCCCGAGTAGTTCGGAAGCGCGATCAATGCCGTAACCTTAAGGTCCTTGCCTGCGACATTCACGGTATCGCCGACCTTAAGTCCCACGTTATCCGCATGCATCCTGTCGACGGCGATCTCATTATCATTTTTCGGAAGTTCTCCTTCGAAAATGCTCGCCGTATTCACATTATCCTGAACCTTATAAAGCCTTACTCTTCGATCCGTATCTTCACTCACATCCACAAAGAAATTCTCGTAGACTTTCGTTCCGTACACCGGATCAAAATCATTGAGCTCATACTTTTTCTCGGCCTTGCTTAATTCCTTGTCGACCTCTTCTTTGACCTTATCCAGCGCCTTATCATAAAGCGCTCCCATGTCAGGCGTTATGGTCTTTTGAAGTTCCTCTTCGCCTTTCTTCTCGAAAAAGCTTCTGAGATCAGCCTTTTCTCCGCCTTCGATCGCCTTGATAAGTTCCTCGGAAGCAGGCTCCTTTAGGACAAAATATCCGTCTTCTCTTTTGTACTTTTCTATTCCCTCATCTGCCGCAATGAGCATCGATCCGTTTGCGACATACATTCCCGATACCATGCCGATTATGGAGATCAGGAAGATCGCCAAAACGAGATACTTTTTCCACTCACCTATGAACTCTCGCGGCAGTCTTTTTACGAGCGGATTTCTTACTTTCTTTCCAGCCATGATCCCTACTCCTTACCAGTCAAGTTCTGTAGCACTTATCTTGTTTTCATTAATGATATTCTTTCTGACCATGCCGTCACGAAGCTTGATGGTATGATCAGCCATATCCTGTATTGCAGAGTTATGAGTAACCATGATGACGGTATTTCCGTACTTCTGATTTACTTCTTCAATAAGTTTCAATATCTCTTTGGAAGTGTTGTAATCAAGAGCACCTGTCGGCTCGTCGCAAAGAAGGATGTCCGGATTTTTTACTATCGCACGTCCGATGGAAGTTCTCTGCTGCTGGCCGCCCGACAGCTGGTTCGGGAGCTTATATCTGTGATCCCAAAGTCCCAGTGTATTAAGAAGCTCATCGATATCGAGCGGGTTGTCGGAAAGATATGCTCCGACTTCGATGTTCTCCTTAACGTTAAGATTAGGTATCAGATTATAAAGCTGAAACACGTAACCTAAGTGCTTTCTTCTGTACATCGTAAGCGCTTTCTCATCCATGTCGCGGAGCTTGTCGCCTGCTATCGAGATATAACCGTCATCTGCGCTGTCTATTCCTCCGATGATGTTGAGAAGCGTTGATTTACCTGAGCCCGAAGGTCCCAATAATACGCAGAACTCACCTTTTGCAACTGTGAAATCCATCCCTCTTAATACTTCCTGTCGGCTTTCGCCCTGTCCGAAAGCCTTGCAAACGTTACTAACTGTAAGAAATGTTTCTTTTACCATTTTTAGTCCCCTTTCATTATGAACGCTCGTTCATATGAATTTCTGTTCATATGTATTATATGACTATTCGTTCATATGTACAAGCATTCATTTGTTGCATTCTGCACATGATTTTTTTCGAAAAAGAAAAATATGTTGTCGGATATGGCCACCTCCTTGAAAGCAACAAAAAACGAGATCTTTTGCTGCACGAATAATGCAGAAAAGTCTCGTTTCCAACAACATATACCGGGGATTATGCCCAGGATGTCGATATATGCCACATACGGTTACCGCATGCAAACTACTCCCTAATCTTGGTTCCATTATAACTTTTGGAGATCAATAATCAACTTTTTAAATCGGAGCATTTGCTCAGTTAGGCGGCGTTTGTCCGAGTTATTTCCCGAGTTAGCAGATGCTTCCTATGTGTAAGTTGCCCATATCTTTACCGCAAATATACCGATGTTTTCGTTTGCTTTAATTAGATGGTTAGTATATACTTTGACTATCAAACTTTGATTATCAAACTATTTTACAAAGGGGAATAATTATGTGGGACGCTGCATATTTCGATGAACTGAAAGACAGGCGGGCCAAGGTCGCAATGGGCGGCGGCGAAGACTACATCGCCAAGCAACATTCGCGTGAAAAGCTCACTGCCAGAGAGAGAGTCGAAGCACTTTTCGATGACGGTACATTCGTAGAAGTAAACGATATGGTTACTTCAAGAGCTACTGACTTCGATATGGAAAAGAAGAAAAAGCCGGGTGACGGTGTAGTAACGGGCTACGGTCTCGTACACGGTCGCACGGTATTCGTTGCATCTCAGGACTTTACTGTAGGCGGAGGCGCTCTCGGTGAAGCTCAGGGTATGAAGATCTGCAACATCATGGATAAAGCAATGGATATGAAGGCACCTATGGTCTTCGTTAATGACAGCGGCGGAGCACGTATCGAAGAAGGTATCGACAGCCTTGCAGGTTACGCAGGTATCTTCTACAGAAACACCATCGCTTCAGGTGTTATCCCTCAGATCTCAGTTATCTTAGGACCTTGCGCAGGCGGTGCATGCTACTCCCCTGCTATCGCAGACTTTATCTTCATGACCGAAAAGAATGCTCAGATGTTCATCACAGGACCTGACGTTGTCCGTTCAGTTACAGGTGAAGAGATCTCCTCTGAGGATCTTGGCGGAGCATTTGTACACAACTCAAAAAGCGGTGTCGCACATTTCGAATACAAAGATGATCTCTCCTGCCTTAACGGCGTAAGAGAGCTTCTCGGATATCTGCCACAGAACAACATGGATAAGTCCATGGTAGTTCCGGGCCGCGAGATCGACAGAAGTGCCGACCTCGAGAATATCGTTCCTGACAACGCTAAGCAGTCTTACGATGTTAAGGACGTTATCCACACATTCGTTGATGAGGGCAGTTTCTTTGAGATCCAGCCTCACTTCGCACAGAACATCGTTATCGGTTTCGCAAGACTTGAAGGCAAAACGATCGGTATCGTAGCTAACCAGAGTAAGGTTATGGCAGGATCTCTCGAGATCAATGCCTCCGATAAGGGTGCAAGATTCATCCGCTTCTGCGACTGTTTCAACATCCCGATCCTTACACTCGTTGACGTGCCTGCATTCCTTCCTGGAAGCCAGCAGGAGCATAACGGTATCATCAGACACGGTGCTAAGCTTCTTTATGCTTACTCCGAAGCAACAGTTCCGAAGATCAGCGTAGTTATGCGTAAGGCATACGGCGGAGCTTATATCGCCATGAACAGTAAAGGTCTCGGTGCTGATATCGTTTACGCTTGGCCTATCGCAGAGCTCGCAGTTATGGGTGCGGCCGGTGCCGTTTCCATCATCGGACGTAAGGCTATCAAGAACGCTGAAGATCCTGCAGCAAAGAAGAAGGAACTTCTCGAAGAGTACAACACGAAGTTCATGAATCCTTACATCGCAGCCGAGCACGGTTACGTTGATGAGGTCATCTTCCCTTCAGAGACAAGAAGCAAGATCGTTTCCGCTTTCAGAATGCTGGAGACCAAGAAGAAGGTCAACCCGTTCAAGAAGCATGGAAACATTCCTTTGTGAGGTAATTGGCTATGGAAAAAGATCAGATCGTTGCCATGGCTGTTGCCGCAGTGGCCGAAGAACTTAATACCGATATAAAGAGAATAAGAGTTGTCTCATTCAAGGAAGTTGAAAAGAGCGCACTCGAGAAATATATCGAAGATCATTCGATCGTGTACAGGAAATATCAGTTAGGAGAATAATATTATGAGCAAGTATCGTATTAGCATGAACGGTAAGACATACGAGATGGAGATCGAGCTTATGGACGAGCAGCCTGTAGCAGGTGCTCACAGAGGCGCATCGATCCCTGCAAATCCAAAAAAAGCACCAAATAATGACCCTGTAGTAAGAGTCATCGATCCACAGGTAGACGTTAAGACACACGTCAACAGCGACACTGTCGTAAGCCCGATGCCTGGTACAGTTGTTAAGGTACTTAAGGCTGCTGGCGACGAAGTCAAAGAGGGCGAGACAGTTCTCGTACTCGAGGCTATGAAGATGGAAAACGAGATCACTGCTCCACGAGCAGGTAAGCTCAAGGATATCCAGGTCGCAGAAGGTCAGGCAGTTCCTGGCGGAGTCGTATTGTTTGAATTAGAGCCGGAGGGATAATACTTTGCTGGATTTTAATGGTGGAAAATTAAACATTACTGATACGATCCTCCGTGACTCCCATCAGTCCCACGCAGCTACGCGTATGCGCCTCGAGGACATGCTCCCTGCTTGTGAGCTTTTGGACTCCATGGGCTACTGGTCCGTAGAGTGCTGGGGCGGTGCTACATTCGACGCATGCATGAGATTTTTGGACGAGGATCCGTGGGAGCGACTTCGTAAGCTTCGTAAGGCAATGCCTAACACAAAGCTTCAGATGCTCCTCAGAGGTCAGAACCTTTTGGGATACAGACACTACGGTGATGACGTAGTCGATGCTTTCTGTAAGAAGGCTATCGAAAACGGTATCGACGTTGTCCGTATTTTCGATGCATTGAATGATACAAGAAACATGGAAGCTTCCATAAAGAGCGTTAAAAAGTACGGCGGTATCGTTGAGGCTGCATTAAGCTACACAACAAGCCCTGTTCATGATGAGCAGTACTTCGTTAATAAGGCTCTCGAGTTGGAGGCTATGGGTGCGGATACGATCTGTATCAAGGATATGGCAAACCTTCTTCTTCCGAAGGATGCTTATTCACTCGTTGAAAAGATCAAGGCTGCAGTCAAGGTTCCTGTTCACCTTCACACACATAACACGACAGGTACGGGTTCCATGGTATACATGGCAGCTGCAATGGCTGGCGTAGACATCATCGACTGCGCTCTTTCCCCATTCGCTAACGGAACATCACAGCCTGGTACTGAGTCCATGGTCGCTGCTTTGCAGGGCACACCAAGAGACACTGGTCTTGACCTTGAAAAGTTAAGCAAGGCTGCTGCTCACTTCAGAACAGTTGCAGATAAGATGGAAGCTGAAAAGCTCATCAGCTCCAAGGTCTTGCGTGTTGATCCTAAGACACTTCTTTATCAGGTTCCGGGCGGAATGCTCTCCAACCTCATCTCACAGCTCAAGCAGGCAAATGCCGAAGACCGCTATGAGGAAGTTTTGAAGGAAGTACCACGTGTAAGAGAAGACTTCGGCTATCCGCCGCTCGTTACTCCTACAAGCCAGATCGTTGGATCACAGGCAGTACTTAATGTTCTTATGGGACGCTATAAGTCATTCACCAAAGAGTCCAAGGGACTTCTCAAGGGTGAGTACGGTCAGCTCCCCGGAAAGGTAAACGAAGAGGTTCGTAAGATGGCTATAGGCGATGAAGAAGTTATCTCCTGCCGCCCTGCCGATCTCATCGAACCTGAGATGGATAAGATCCGTGCCGAGTACGGCGACATCTGCAAGACAGAAGAGGATCTTTTGAGCTGCGCCCTGTTCCCGCAGGTCGCTCCTGAATTCATCAAGCGCCGCGATGACTTGATCGTTCACGAGATCGAAGTCGAGTGGGACGGACAGTAAAACAATCTTCGGGCAAATAACTTAAGAGAGGTTGTCTCAATTGAGGCAACCTCTCTTTTTGTCAGATATCATATTTGATCAGAAAATACTTCGTCAGTTTCTCGTTCTTGCTTTTCCTGACATACTCGACTTCATATCCGAGTTTCTCATAAAACTCGCGTGCCTGAAAAGCGTATGTTGTAAGGCATATATATTCCATATTCCTGGCTCGGTATTCGTCTTCGACTTTTTTGACGAGCATGGTTCCTATATCCTGACCTCTGTACTCCTCAGACACGATAAGATCGGATATGTTGACGGAATTATAGTATGAGTGTCCGTTAATGGTTCCGACGATCGTATCACCGTCCTTGGCTACAAAACTGAAGTCTTCATAGTTGCAGGTAATGCCATGTTTTTGGGCATAGGTTTCAAATGAAGCATCGATAAACTTTCCAAGTTCTTCATCTATTTCTTTTGGTTCAATCACTATCGACATATATTTCCTCCCAAACTTTATGAGAGTTATTATACATTAGTTCCATAAGAAAGGCCGCCATGTCGGCGGCCCTGAAGGGAAATATATATGTCAGTTCGGGAATCTGTCGTCCTCATCGAATTCAAACGGGAATTGTCCGTCAAATCCCTGATCAGACTTTACGCCTGCATCGGATTTTTCCTGCGGGAGGACCGATTGCCTGCGGACTTTGACTTCGACCTTTATCTTAACGGTCTCACCTCCTCTTACTACTGTCAGTTTAAGTTTGTCTCCCTCTTTACATTGAGAGATCATCCTGCTGAGATCTTCGTATCCCGAGATCTTTGTTCCGTCAACTTCGGTTATTACATCATCGGATTTAAGACCGGCTTCATCTGCAGGGCTTCCTTCTTCTACGCTATAGACATAGGCTCCTTCTACCCCGCCCTTCTCGTAATCACTTGTCAGAGTATAGACGGATATACCTACGTACGGCTTCTCGATATAACCCTTTTCGATAATAGAAGTGATCGTATCACGCACACTGTTTATCGGGATCGCGAAGCCGATATTATCGACTGTTGCCGAAGAAGAATCACCGCAGTATTTCGCATTGGTTATTCCGATGACTTCGCCGTGAGAATTAAAGAGTGCACCGCCGGAGTTTCCTGAATTGATGGCGCAGTCCGTCTGAATAAGGTTCATGGCGGAATTGTTGATGGTGATCTTACGGTTAAGCGCACTTACGGTTCCTGACGTAAGTGAGAATGTAAGTTCGCCCAGAGGGTTTCCGATAGCGACTACGCTGTCACCTACATTCATGATGTCTGAATCGCCGAGTACGACAGGCGTCAATCCTTCCGCATCGATCTTAAGGACTGCCAGGTCGTTACTCTCATCAACGCCTACGAGTTCTGCTTCGTAGACTTTATTGTCGTACGTCGTGACCTTGATCTTATTTGCGTCATCGACTACATGAGCATTTGTAACGATGTATCCGTCAGCTGTTAAGATGAAGCCTGAGCCTGAAGCTGCCGCTTCTGTCTGGTACCCGAAGTAGTTTGTCGTGATCGAAGTGGTGATGCCTACAGTAGAATTAACGTTATTTGCGTAGATCTCTGCAGGCGTCATCTCTTTTCCTGTATCGACATAAGACAGATTGATCACTTCTGCCTCGCGGTCTCCCATTAGGATCGTTGACTCGTTTTTGATGCCTCTTACCATCGATTCCCCGTTACTACGGAGAGTATCCAACAAGACAACCGATCCTGCGCCGACTGCACCACCGACAAGAGAACAGCAAAGGGCAAATGCCACCACCTTTGCTGCTTTGCCTCTTGTCTTTTTTGGGGTACTCATATATGAAGTGTTGTTTGTTTCAAATGAATTGTTATCCATTTCGATCATTCCTTTCCTGTTTGCTTAAGCCGATTATTTGTCTGCAACTTGAAAAGAACTTGAAACCAATTGGGGCAAATTTTGAGTAAGGATATGACGGGTTCGGTCGGCTGTAATTTGTTATATAATTAACTAAGATTTCTATTTCAACTCGATTTCAGGAAAACATTTTATGATGTTTTCGAAAAGGAGAGAAAAGATCATGAAGATACTTATTGCAGAAGACGAGATCTCAACAGCAAAAGCTCTGAAACTCATTATGGAAAAATCCAAGTTCTCGGTGGACATCGTTCACACCGGTACTGATGCATGGAGTTACATTCAGGCGGATTCATATGAGGTCATCGTTCTGGATATCATGATGCCGGGCATGAGCGGTCTCGAGGTTCTCTCCAAGATGCGCGCCAACGGGATCAAGACACCTGTTCTGATGCTCACTGCAAAGGCTCAGATCGAGGATAAGGTATTAGGTCTTGAGACAGGCGCGGATGATTATCTGACCAAACCTTTTGCAACTAGCGAGCTTATCGCGAGAGTCAAGGCTCTCGGCAGAAGAAGCGAAGTATATACCGACTCCAAGAAAACCGCAGGAAATCTTATACTCGACGGAAACAGATACGAGATGCGAGTCGGCGACAAGGCTGTAAATCTCACCAACAAAGAATTCCAATTGATGGAACTGTTCGTGCAGCATCCGGGATTCGTTTTCTCTACGGAACATCTCATGGATAAGATCTGGGGTCTGGACTCGGAATCCGATATCGATGTTGTGTGGACACATATAGGTTTTGTCCGTAAAAAACTTAAGGCATTGGAAGCAAACGTGGAGATCAAGACGATCAGAGGAGCCGGCTATTCGCTGGAGGTGGTTGAATGCTGAATAAGCTCCGTTGGCGTTTTATCCTGGCGGCCATGCTCGCATTCTTTTTCGTTATCTCGCTTGTGGCAGGTCTCGTTAACGTAGTAAACTATGCCGTAACAGCAAGAAGAAACGATATGGTTAATGAGCAGATAAGAAACTACGGTCCGTATGCTACTGCATTTCAGGATCCTCAGAATCTGCCTGCACCTTTGGTACCGTTCGGTGCTCTTCCAAATCCTGATGACAACTATATGACCAGGTTCTTTATCGTCGGTGTTTCCAGAGACGGATCAGTTTCTATCATTGACTGGCAGCGCATAGCATCAATAACACCATACGAACTTACATATTACGCATCTCAGGCAATGTCGAAAGATTCGGACAGAGGATATCTTGATCAGTTCCGTTTCCTGAAGTTTGAAGTAGGCAGTCAGACAATAATAATCTTTCTGAACTGTTCTAAGGATATAGAGACCATGAGATCTCTTTTGTATATGTCAGTTACCATTTCGACAGGCGCACTCCTTCTCGTATTCCTTCTCGTTCTTCCTTTGTCCAAAAAGGCCATTCAGCCTATTGCCAATAATATCGAACTTCAAAAACGTTTCATCACTGACGCCAGCCACGAACTTAAGACGCCGCTTACGTCCATATCCACGAGCCTGGATGTCATCGAATTGGATCGCGGTCCGGACGAGTGGACCGACAACATCAGAGGTCAGGTCGGCCGTATGTCAGGTCTTGTCAGTCAGCTCGTTACACTCTCGAGACTTGATGAGGTTAAGCCTGTTCCAGAGAAGGAACACTTCGATTTAAGCAGCGCCGCTTGGGAGATCTTAGAGGTTCACACCCCTCAGGCAAAGGCAGCAGGCAAAGAGATAAAGACCGAGATTGAAGACAATGTCATGATGTCTGGAGAAAAAGCATCAATACAGCAGATGCTTTCTGTCCTTATCGAAAACGCTATCAAGTATTCCGATGACAACAGCGAGATCAGGTTCAGCCTAAGCAAGTCTTACGGCAAGATAAAGATCGAAGTATTCAACACATGTAACTACGAAAAGATCCCTGACACAAAGCGTCTTTTCGAGCGTTTCTACCGCCCTGACGAATCCAGAAATTCCGCTACCGGCGGTAACGGAATCGGCCTTGCTATCGCTAAGTCCGTAGTTGAGGCTCACGGCGGAAAGATCAATGCTGACTGTCCTAGCGGCAAGACCATGACAGTAACAGTAGAATTCTGATTTTTCACTTATTCAGTTTAGGTAGATTTCAGGTCGCCTTCATACAATAGACTCATAAATCACTGAAAAGGAGTCTTTTATGGAACAGGCCAACAATTACAGGCACGAGCTCAAGTTCGCTATTCCGTACCCAGAATACGCAGCCATGAGAGCCCGTCTTCGGCTGATCATGAAGCCCGATCCTCACGTAAGCGAGAACGGGACTTATCAGATCCGAAGCATCTATTTCGACAACAGTGACGATAAAGCCTTAAGAGAGAAGATCGACGGTATCGGTAAACGAGAGAAATTCCGTATCCGATACTACAATGATGACCTTAGTTTTATCGTACTCGAAAAAAAGATGAAGAACGGAAATCTCTGCTCAAAATTCGACGCCCGGATAACGGAAGATGAGTGTCGAAAGATACTTAAGGGTGATATAGATTGGATGAGAAACAGCGAGAACGATCTTATAAAAGAGTTCTATGCGAAGATGAGATTCCAAAGACTAAAACCGAGAGTTCTGGTTTCCTACGTCAGAGAGCCTTACATATATCAGGCAGGAAACGTAAGGATCACCTTCGATTCGAAGATAAGGACTACTCTTTATAGTCAGGATTTTCTCACAAAAGAAGTCAATGACATAAGCGCGACGGACACACCGGGAGACATGCTCCTGGAAATAAAGTTCGATAATTATCTGCCGAGTATCATCAGGGATATCGTGCAGATAAAAGGTGCAAGACAACAGTCATTTTCAAAATACGGCGCATGCCGAAGATT
Source organism: uncultured Clostridia bacterium (assembly GCA_947303255.1). Taxonomy (GTDB): domain Bacteria; phylum Bacillota; class Clostridia; order Saccharofermentanales; family Saccharofermentanaceae; genus Saccharofermentans. The sequence goes on from CAMYXL010000047.1 coordinate 11,492, forward strand.
CGGTTGATCAAGGAGGACGAAATTAATGAATTTCAGCGACATTTTTAAATCTAGTTTTCTCGAGAGCGTAACGGAGTTCTCCGTTATCGACACAGTGATCGGAATGATCTTTGCCTTAGTATTGGGACTGTTCATTTTCGTGATCTACAAAAAGACATTCAGCGGAGTAATGTACTCAAGCGGATTTGCAATGTCACTTATCGGACTTTCACTCGTTACCACACTCGTTATCATGGCAGTTACCTCTAACGTAGTATTGTCACTCGGTATGGTCGGTGCTCTTTCTATCGTAAGATTCCGTGCAGCCATCAAAGAACCGATGGAGATCGTGTTCCTGTTCTGGGCCCTTGCAGTCGGTATCGTTATCGGTGCAGGTATGATCCCTCTCGCAGTAATCGGTTCTGTTATTATCGGAGTTATCCTCGTTATCTTTACACACAAGAAGTTCAGCAGCTCACCATACATTCTTATCGTTAACTGCAAAGACGAGAAGGCTGAGGAAAGTGCTCTCAACATAATCAAGAAATCAGTAAGCAAGTATGTAGTTAAGTCCAAGACAGTCGGTGAAAACGGCATCGAAGTAACAGCTGAGATCAGAGTTAAAGATGCAGCTACAAGCTTCGTTAACCGCATCAATGAGATCAACGGCGTATCCGGTGCAACACTCGTAACTTATAACGGCGACTACATGTCATAATCTCGGAGGAAAACATGATCGATAATAAGCACATATCCAAGATCATAATAGCGATCACGGCTGTGGCGGTCATTATCTGTTTTGCTGCTATCGGTTTCTCGTCCGAATTATCCCTGCTTCTCGGCGGAACTTCCGTCAATATGGAGTATGAGACAGAGCTTTTCGATACGGATGAGATCATGGAGGTCAACATCATCATGGATGAAGATGATTGGAATACCATGCTCTCAAACGCAATGAGCGAAGAATATTATGTCTGTGACGTAGTGATAAACGGTCAGAAGGTCAAGAACGTCGCGATCCGTCCTAAGGGCAACACCAGTCTTTCTGCGATCGCCATGGATCCTGATTCAGACCGATATAGTCTCAAACTCGAATTCGACCACTTCGTTGAAGGACAAACATGCTACGGACTTGATAAACTGATCCTCAACAACAACTATGCAGATGCAACCAACATGAAGGAAGCACTCATTTACGATATGTATCAGTTTATCGGTGCGGATGCTTCACTTTATAACTACGCTAAGGTTTCCGTTAACGGCGAATACACAGGCGTATATCTCGCGCTCGAAGCAGTTGAATCAAGCTTCATGTTGAGGAACTTCGGAACACAGGACGGCGAACTTTATAAGCCTGACACCATGGAAATGGGCGGCGGAGATGAATCATCCGATAAGGGCGGTTTCTCAATGCCTGACATGGGCGACTTTAACATCGAAGACTTTAAAGATATGACTCCGCCTGATAACGGAAACGAATTCAGTTTTGACAAGAATAATATGCCAGACATGAGCAACTTTGACTTCACCAAGAAGAGCGGAGGATTCGGAGGCGGCAATGGCGGCAATGGCGGTGGTGGCTTCTCCATGGGTGGAGGCGGCGGTGCCAACCTAAACTATATTGATGATGATCTGGACAGTTACTCAACTATCTGGGACAGCGAGATAACAGGCACAAGCAAAAATGATCACCGTCGTGTCGTAACGGCTCTTAAGAATATCAGCGAAGGTAATGACCTTGAGAAGTATCTCGATGTCGATAACGTTCTTAAGTACATGGCAGTCCACACGTTCGCAGTTAATATGGACAGCCTCTCGGGATCGATGTCTCACAACTATTATCTTTATGAGTACAAAGGTCAGCTCAACATCTTCCCTTGGGACTACAACCTCTCATTCGGCGGTATGTCCATGGGCGGATCCGGTGATGCTACCGACATGATAAATGACGCCATTGATACACCTTTTGCAGGAACGCAGTTCTTCGATTCTCTTCTCGAAAACGAAGAATATCTGGCACGTTATCACGAATATCTTCAGATGCTGGTCGACGAGTATATCGAAGGCGGAAGATTTGATGAAACATATAACAGAATAAGAAGTCAGATCGATACTCTTGTTGAAACAGATCCAACTGCTTTCTACACAGGCGAAGAATATCAGATTGCAGCAGATATGATCTATAAGACCATAAAGCTCCGCGCTGAGAGTATAGACGGACAGTTGAACGGAACCATCCCTTCAACAGATGCAGGTCAGAGAAGCGACTCCTCTTCCCTTATAGACGGTTCAGAGATCGATATCGAAGCCATGGGCCAGTTCAGCATGGGCGGAGGAGGAGGAGGCTTCGGCGGTGGAAACAACGAAGACAGTTCCAAGCCTGAAGACAACGGTGAAGATCCTTCCTCCGATCAGCAAAGTCAGATGCCGGGTGATTTTGATCCTAACAATGCACCTGACATGGGTGACTTCGATCCGAGTAACATGCCGGGTGGATTTAAACCCGGCGGAGATAAAGACTTTCCGTCTTTTGATCAGTCATCCGACACTGAATCTGACACTGAGACATCCACAGATTCTCAGAAGACTTCCCGTCCGTCATTTGGTAATTCGGGTATGCCGGGAATGTCAACAAACCTTTTAACTTCTGCAAAGAACATAGCGATCTATGCTATCTGTTTTGTTGTTTTGTTAGTTACGCTTATCATCCTGAAATTCGTTAAGCGTAAAGATTAACCGAATCGGGGGATCCTCTGATCTTTTCGGAGGGTCCCTTAACGGCATGTTTTTGGGGGAATTATGTTAGAGAACAAACATGTGATGAGAATCATAGTAATACTGACTTCCGTGTTGGTGATACTCAGTATCGCGGCCATAATCTTCTCGGAAGAGCTCTTGCTGTACTTTGACGGTAAGAATGTCAACCTGGAGTATGAGACCAAACTTTTCGATACGAGTGAAGTAATGAGAGTCAACATTCTTATGGATGATGATAAGTGGGACAAGATGCTCAAGAATGCTACGGATGAGCTCTATTATTCCTGCGACGTGGTAGTTAACGGTCAGAAGTTCAAGAACGTCGGCATCCGTCCTAAGGGCAATTCCAGTCTTTGGGCTATTTATTCGGATCACACGACAAACAGATTCAGTCTTAAGCTGGAGTTCGACCAGTTCGAGAAAGGCCAGACATGCTTCGGTCTTGATAAACTGATCCTAAATAACAACTATGCTGATGCTACCAATATGAAGGAAGCACTCATCTATGACATGTTCCATTTTCTTGGCGCAGACTCTTCTTTATATAACTTTGCCAAGGTCTCACTTAACGGAGAATATTGGGGTGTCTATCTGGCACTCGAGGCAGTTGAGGACAGTTTTATGCTGAGAAACTACGGAACACAGGACGGCGAGCTTTATAAGCCGGACAGAGCCGACCAGGATCTGGCACAAGATGCTGCGGTCGATGATATCGTAAGTTTTTTCGAGCATGAATCAGGATGCGATCTGAATTACACAGACGATAATCTTAAGTCATATCATTCCATCTGGGATTGCGAGATAACCATGACCAGCAAGAATGATCATAAGCGTGTGGTTAAGGCACTGAAGAATATAAGCGAAGGCAACAATCTTGAGAAATACATGGATGTGGATAACATCATCAAGTACATGTCGGTTCATGTTTTCGCGATAAATAAGGACAGTTTCTCTGCGGACATGGCCCACAACTATTACCTTTATGAGTACAAAGGAAGGCTCAACCTCCTTCCGTGGGACTACAATCTCTCCTTTGGAGGAATGGATTCAACAAGTCCGCTGCAGTCACTCAATGATCCAATCGACACGCACTTTCAGGGAACACGCTTTTTCGATAAGCTTCTCGAAAATGAAGACTATCATGCCCGCTATTATGAATGTCTGCGAAAACTCACGGACGAGTATTTCGGCGGTGGAAAATTTGACGAAGCATATAACAGGATAAGAGGTCAGATCGATCAATTGGTCGCAACGGATCCGACAGCTTTCTATCCGAATTCGCAATATCTTGAAGCAGCAGATATGCTTTACAGAGCCATGTTTATCCGCGCCGAGAGTATCAGAGGACAGATGAACGGAAGTATCCCGTCGACCACATCAGGTCAGGCCAAGGCTCCGAAGACCAGACTCGATGCACCCGACATAGACTTTGAGGTAATGGGAATACTGGGCGACGGCAACTTTGATGAGTATCCTGAAGAATATGATATGGAAGCGCACGAAGCACGAATGCAGCAAGAAGCCGAAGCCATGGCCGAGGACCCGGAGGTCATAAAGAAACTGACATTGAAGAATAACATCATCGTCTATTCAGTATGTCTCGGTGTTACGGTCGTTTCTCTTATCGGTGTTGCGATCCTGAGAAAAAAGAATTAAAAATCCCGTTGTGATTTCAGGTTGATTTTAGGTTTCCGATAAATAATAAATCTGTAGCAATTCATAACATTTTTTCCATTTCATAACCCGCACTTAAAGCGTCATCTCGTAAGCGATGACGCTTTCTCTTTTCATACATGCAACACTTATCGAAAATGCTTCGTCAATATACTGTAGGCGATCTAAAGGGATAGAAGATCGCGAAAGATTTTATTTATTGGAATAAGGAGAATAGTATGAAAAAAACTACTGCTTTGGCAGCTGTTTTGGCTGTAGCACTCATGTTTTCTGCATGTGCAAATTCAAAAAAACCGGATACTTCAAAAAGGTCTAAGGAAAAGACCTCAACAACGACTGAGGCTACTAATGAGGATCCTGAAGAAACCGAAGAAACTGAAGAATCAGAAGAATCCAATGAGAATAAAAAGGAACCGAATCTTTTCGGAAATCCTGATCTGGAAAATCCGGTCAGAGATTACTTTTATTATTCCAAAGACATTGATGTTTCATGGGTAACTGAAGATTTCTCATTCTACGGACTTCTGGACTGGATCATGTATTATCCGATGGTCAGCGGATCCGAAGTAACCGCAGAATTCAATATCAATCCGGATGCAGCTCACGGATCTGAGATCAAGCTGTTTATTTTCGAGCATAATGATGATTATGCATGGAATACTGATGATGCATACACGAAATTTACGGGAGATGCATGTAACACTGTAAACGGGAATGTTTACTGGTGTAAGGGTATGCTTCCGACCGGAATGAAGTCAGGTGTCTATACCCTCGTCGTAACACACATGGACGGCACAGTCGACTGCATGTACGACTTCGATATCGTGGAGACGGCAGAGGAAGCAGAAGGCGGAGAAGCAGTCATGAAGCCGGTTATCTATCTTTACCCTGAGGAATCCACAGAGGTAAGCGTTGGTGTTGATTTCGACGGCACTATCGACTGCACTTATCCTAAGTATGATCCTGAGACAGGCTGGCGCGTAGTTGCTGATCCTGACGGACATCTCTATAACATCGAAGACGGAAGAGATTACGATTATCTGTTCTGGGACGGAACGACAGTCAAGGATCTTGATTCATTCAATAATGCGATCTGCGTACGCGGATGCGACACGGCAAAGTTCCTTGAAGGATATCTTGAAGCAGCAGGACTTAATGACAGCGAGATCGATGATTTCGTCTCATTCTGGCTGCCGATGATGGAGAAAAACGAGTATAACCTTATCTCATTCCCGACTGAGGAATATGAGGAGATGGCTAAGCTCAATGTCTCCCCTGCTCCTGACACGACGATCCGCGTTTACATGGTATTCGCAGGCGTTGACGAGATGATCGACGTTCCTTCCGAGCAGCAGCTCGTATATCCTGAGAATGTCACACGTGACGGTTTTACAGTCGTTGAGTGGGGCGGATCAATGGTAGATTATAACGGTTGATGACTTATCGGCTTTTTTACTTTTCCTCTGAGAGGACTCGTCTTCGGATGGGTCCTCTTTATAATTTCTTAAACTTTTTTTGGCGATGTATTTACTATTCGTTTGTAACATGTAACCGTTGAAGATATATGAAATGAGGAAAATGAAATGGGACAGAATGTTTTCGAGCAGAAAAAAGGGTTAAGGATCGTAGTACTGATAATCGCATTACTTGTTACGATCGGAGTACCGGCTATCTACACGGTACAGCTGGTAAGAGGATTTCAGCTTAAGAATGTATGCACCGAGACAACGACGGGCAAAGTATATCACGAGATGGGATCCGGATCACACTCGCTTCTCGCGAACAACTGCAGCGCATCATTTACCGTTGACGGAAATGCATATTTTACTTCCGGAAGAGATACGGTAAAGCACCGCTTGAATGATGATGTGATCGTGCACTACAATCCGGATGATCCGTCGCAGGCGTACGCTGCCGACAGCCCGAAGAGAATGGATGAGATATTTGCAGGATTATTCGTTTTCGCGGGAGCAATGACTACATTCGCGATGATCAAATCAGGAAGAAGAGCTGCACAATACTGATAACGAAAAAGCCCGGGTTCACTTCAGAGTGATCCCGGGCTTCGTTTTGTTATTTGATTATCGGTCGATACCGTATGTGTTACAGATCTCTGTAAATTCTTTGGAATCTGCGAATCCGTAAAGGACATCATCACGGGTCTTTCCGTCTTCGAGTTCCTTGAGCCAGAAAGCCATTCCGTCAGGATCGGAAGCTCTTCCCATGAATGTCTCGTAGAGACGCTCGATATATTCTTCATCGGAAGTATTGAATCCCTTGAATTCGTCAGATGTGAAGAACTGATATGCGGCCTGTGTTCCCGTTACCTCAAGATTGGTGAGGGACAAAGACCAGAACTTAAGTCCTCCCTCTTCAGCTTCTCTTCCGAGACACTTGGTGTAAAGACGTGAAGCAAATTCAGTTGCGTTAGCTGACGGCATTGTTGCCTTAGCTGTTGTAGCTCCCGGCTTTACTCCGTAGCTGGCACAGATGTTGCACCACTCCTCGGAGTTGACAAAGCACTTGATGACTTCTTCCTTTGAGAGAGTGTTAGTCTTGAGTGCGTTTACCCAGTAAGCTTTTCCTTCAGGCTCTGACGCGCGGTCGAAGAATGTGCTGTAGAGTACTTCAACGAAGTCTTCGGTAGACATATTCTTATCGAGGAACTCAGGTGAGATCAGGAATTCCTTGGCACAGTCACCGCCTGTCCTTACACCTGTCTTTACTTCCTTAGCCCAGAATGCCTTACCTTCAGGATCGGATTCTCTTCCGAGTGCGACTACATATAATCTCTCGATAAGATCTTCAAAAGATCCGCCCTTCGAAGGCTCGGTCGTTACTACCGGTGCCTCCGTAACACTTGGAGCCGGAGTAACCGGAGTAGTCGGATTAGTCGGAGCAGGTGTCACAGGATCAGTATTCTTCGGTTCAGGTCCCGGATAGAGCGTGATCTTCTTGGCGATACCTGCATCCTGTGTATCTGTCTCGGCTACTCTTATATAGTAATCCCCTGCGAAAAGTCCTGTTATCTCAGTTCCCGTGCAAGGTTTTGCGTTAATGAAATCAAGAGTCGTAGCATACTCCATCGTCGTATCAACACCCGTGATCTTACCGTCACCTCCATAGAGAACCGACGGATCATGACCAACAAGTCCGGTTGGTGCCTGAGGCGGCATATACTTCGCGATCTTTGCGGAGCATGTACCCTCCAGATATCCGATACATGAGGAATCTCTTACTTCACACGAGATGATCTTTCCCGCATCTTCCGTAGTTGTCTTATATGTCTTGGATGTTGCGCCGCTTATTGTCTGACCGTCTCTCTTCCACGTATATGTAAGGTTATTGCCGTTACAGTTCGAAGTATTCATCGTCAGGGTCGAAAAGATCTGGCAAGCCCCGCTTATATATGTTTTGGCAGCCTTAAGAACAGTCGGCTTCTTAGCTGCTTCGGTGCAGATATCAGCTGACGGAACTACGTCGTGCTGAACATAGTAGAGATAATAGAAAAGTTCCTTCATGAACAGATTTCTGTCATGGTCACCGCTCTCGAGATAGTACTCTTTGAAACCGTATTTTTCTCCGCAGACACTGTATACTTTTTTACATACGTTATAGTGAAGTTTATCGTGTTCCGTCTCGCTCGCTGCGAGAAGATAATGCGATCCGGATTCTTCGTTAAACTTGATGTTGCTGCTCTTACCGATCCAGCCGTTAACGTCATCCCAATGATACTTAAAATCGTTGGCAGGGCTCAACGCGCCGACATTCTTGATCTTATCTCTGAAGAGAACGCCTGCATAAAGAGCAGCGGCTCCGCCCATGGAAAGACCTGATACGATAACATCCTTTGAAGTGTCGATCTTATCGCTTATCGTGCCTGTGGCCGTTGCATCATAAAGCTTCTCGAACTGCTCATCAACGAACACCTTCATCTTGTCGCCTTTTTGATTGCCGTCATCACCAATGTTCGCTCTCGGCACGATGATTACCATTGGCTCGAGATAACCCTGGGCGATCCATTTTGTCATCTCTTCATCGAGTCTTTCAGGCCACGACACGCCTTCCTTATAGATGCCGCCGTTGCCGTGGATATAGATGAGCGCCTGAACTTTGTAATCAACATCAGGTGTCATGATATATCCGAAATAATCCGTGGATTCATCACCGTAAGTAGTGATCTTGTAAGTGACATTTGAAGATGCTTCCGCCTTTTTGCCATTCGCGAAAACAATACCCGTCGAGATCATGATGATCGCGAGTAAAGAGGCAAGCATCCTGCACACTCTGTTTCTCATTTTCTTCCTCCTAAAAAATATCAAGTTCTTTTATTATATCACCTCTATCAAAATTTGAAATTATACCCCTTATGTTTTAAAATCTTCTATGTAAAGGGAGGATATGAAAATGAATCTTAAAACTGCTTTCAGCTCCAGGTTTAAGATAGGAGCTGCCATTTCCCGCATGAATCTTGAATGCCGCGGAAACATGAAATTCCTTCTAGATCAGTTCAGCAGTTTCACTGTCGAGAATGACATGAAACCGATGTTTTTTCTGGATACCGAAGAGAACCTAAGCGATCCTGAGACATACGATCTTGAACCTTGTCTTTGTTTTGACTACGCTGTTCCGTATCTCGAGTTTTCGAAGAAAAACAATATGCCTATGAGAGGTCACACCCTCGTTTGGCACAACCAGACTCCGAGCTGGTTCTTCTACAACGATTACGATGAGAGCAAGGGCTTCGTCAGCAGGGACAAGATGCTCACAAGACTCGAGAATTACATCAAGGGTGTGCTCACTTTTGTTCAGGAGAATTATCCGGGTCAGATCTACGCGTGGGATGTATGTAACGAGATCATCGACGAGGGCGATTTCAGAAAGTCCCTCTGGACCAAGGTCGTTGGCGAAGATTTCTTCATCAAGGCTTTTGAGTTCGCTCGAAAATATGCTTCTCCTGAAGTGAAGCTTTTCTATAACGACTACAACACATATGAGGAGTGGAAGCGCGACCTGATCTTAGAGAAAGTCCTTAAGCCGCTTATCGAGAAAGGTCTCGTTGACGGAATGGGAATGCAGTCTCACCTTCTAATGGATGAGCCTGAGCTCTCGCTTTACGAGAAGGCTCTTCACATGTACGGTGCACTGGGGATCGAAGTTCAGATAACGGAGCTCGACATCCATAATGCTGATGCATCGGAAGAGTCCATGAATAAGCTCGCAGATCGATATAAGGAGCTTTTCACCATCATCGTTAAGACAAAGGACGAAGGCAAAGCTAACGTCACATCAGTAACTTTCTGGAATCTTTTGGATCAGTTCTCATGGCTCACCGTATTCAGAAAAGAAAGAAGCCACCCGCTCCTTTTCGAAGGAAAATGCGAGGCTAAGAAAGCATATTACAGTGTCCTCGAGACTGTAGTCGACAAGGATAAGATCGACAAGTGGGTTCCGACATATTCCGATGATGAACTAAGGATGATCACGCCTCTGGATTATTTCAGAGACATGCAGAAATTGATGTATCACAGGATCAATATCGAGCCGAGTCTCGATCTGTTCTATGAAGAATTTGGATTCGGCGATAACTATATCCTCTCTGCGCAGGCAGGCTTCTATCCGTTCGGAATGCAGCAGCATTTGGCACAAATGGGATACCACGTTATCTGCATCACGCTTCGTGGTTTCTACCCTTCATCGTATGTAACGGAAGATTACGGTGACAGATGGTACGATGTTTTCGCGAAGGATGTCGTCACGGTAGCAGACAAACTTCACATAGATAAGTTCATCTACATGGGCGCATCCCACGGTGCAGGAGTCGGCTGGCATCTGATGCTCAACAATCCTGAGCGTGTTACGGGATTTGTCGCATGCGTTCCGGGTCCTCACTCGATCGATGAAGGCGCCATGTCCATCCGCCAGATGCTCCTGTCGGGCATCATCAAAGAACCGCCTCCGATGGATCCGCCGATCGACAACGATCCTCGCCGTGAAAAGAGAAGAGACTTCAGAGCAATGCACATCTCTCATAATCTGGAGCCGGATCCGCGTGAGAAAGCGATCGATTACGGAAGACCGCTCATGAAGTACAAGAACGAAGAGAAGCTTCGCGAGATGCTTCATACGATCCAGGTTCCAACCTTGATCTTAGGCGGCATGGAAGATCCTATAAGCACACCGGATCTCATGCTCCGCGCTGCTAAGGAACTTCCGCACTGCAAGATGATCATGTACTCCAACACAGGACACAACATCGACACCGATCTGGTAGAAGAGTTGTGCGACGAAGCTGACAGGTTCATCAAGCAGGTACAAAAAGACGGTCACGTTTACCGCATGAACTGATCGATAAAATCGTTAACAAAGAGGAATCTGCATCCGGCATTATTAGCCGTTTGCAGATCCTTTTTTTCGTCTCCGACCAAAAGGATCTCAGAAACCGAAACGTCAAAATAATCCGCGATCAAATCGATCCCCGCCTTATTCGGCTTACGGTAACCGCAGCTCTCAGATGACATATAAAGATCCAGAAGATCCGTCACTTCAGTTATCGCACTTTTAAATATCCTGTCCGGCATACCGCTTGGAAGATCCGTAAGGCAGGCAACTTTCGCGCCGTTTGTTCTGCAGAACTCAATTATATTTTTTGTGTAATCGAAAACCCTCGGCCTTAACGTCAGTCCCGAGAAAAAGTCATCCGCCACTTTATCGATGTCAGGCTTAACTTCCCAGTCCGCTATCGCTTCTCCGAATATCACTTCAGGCGCGATCTCCACTTCCCTGCCCGTGAGCCTCGGGTTAAATGACCTCATGATCTCGGCCGATCTTTTTATCTTCTCGTCAGGGATATTTAGTCCGTTTGCCTCCGATACTTCTCGAAAACCATCGTAGTAGAACCCGCTCCAATCAAGCGGCATTCCCTCATATTCCATGAGCGTTCCGCCCAGATCGAAAACTACCACTTTATGATCAAAACCGCTCATATATCTCCTCTTTCAAGTCCTTATCTGAAATCATTATACTCCATCATTTTTCGGTATTGACTTTGCCCCGCTTCGTGCTATCATATGAACAGATATTCATATGAACAATAATTCATTTGTAAGGAGAACAGTATGTTTTGGAATAAGATCGCACCTGTGTATGATGTTTTCGAGAAGGTATATAACAACAGAGTAATTAAGGGAACTGCAGAAATATGTGCCAACCACATGGATGATAACGATGATGTTTTGGAATGTGCATGCGGCACAGGTCTAATCACTACCAGTACTGCTCCGAAGACTCGTCATTACGTGGCTACGGATTTTTCGAAGAATATGCTCATGAAGTGCATGAAGAAGATGAAGGGTCAGTATAATACTGAGTTTAAGTTCGCGGATATTACTGATCTGGAATTTGAAGATGATTCTTTCGATAAGGTAATCGCGGGAAACGTCATTCATCTTCTTGATGATCCTCGAAAAGCCATGAAGGAACTGGAGCGCGTTGTAAAGCCAAACGGCATTCTCATCATCCCTACATATATCAACAAGGAAAACAGAATGGCAACGGGGCTAGCCGGAACATTCAACAAGATGGGCGCGAACTTCAAAAGGCAGTTCGACATCGATTCGTACAAAGCTTTCTTCAAAGAAATGGGATACGATAACGTCAGCTATGAGATCGCAGACGGAAAGATGCCGTGTGCAGTGGCCGTTATCAGGATCTGACAACGGCCACTTTCTTCACATGTATCTTTATGTCCCGAATTTCTCTACTTCAACGAAATCGGGTTTATCAACTACTCCCTCAGGTCCCGTGAAAGCCACTTGAACACTTCCTGTGTGGTAATCCACCAAAATCAGCTGTGCGCTTCCGCTGCCGTGACAATTTGATACGGCGTACTGATCGACGACTTCCTGAGTGATAAGATCCTTAACGTCTTTCGGAGAGAACTTATCAAGGGCCTTCACCCACTCATTATATTTTGCAAATCTTACGATGTTGCTCCTGACTCCGGTAAAGCTGTCCTGATTGCCCTCAGACGCGAACGAATTAACGATACAAAGAGAGTCAGGGCTGTCCCAAGTAAGACCGTCCAATAACGGCGTGTTATTGTCACGGAGTACAGACTTACCTTTGCCTGTTTCGGCTACCTGGCTTACACAGTCCTCAGCACAGAACGAGTCATTCTTATCTGTGATAAAGATGTTATTACACCATGTGAAATCGCCACTTTCCGCGATCATGAATTCACCCAGTTCGCGTGCCGTGGAATACTCTTCGAGTGCAAATCTAAGTTCCATCGTATAACACTTTTTTCCTTCATAGATATAAGGTGCTGCCTGCACAGAACCGACATCCAGGATCGCGGCGAAAACTCCGTCATCGTTGATTCCTGATATGATATCGAGAAGTCCGAGAACAGATATTGCCGTAAGAGAACGTGAACCGTTTTTCATGTGAGTTACTGCATTGATCATTCCCATCTGGTTTTCTGAACCGAGGTTCCACTCGAGGTTACGAAGGGAGATCCTGTCACCTGTTTCGGTCTTGCTTCCCCACAAAGACAATGCACTGCAGCATGTTGGACGAAGCGCATCAGGGATCATCTGCATGAGGATCGCTTCCTCATAGCTTAAAACTTTGTCTTCCTTGATACCGTGAACGCCGTTCGATATCGCCTCCGCGTACGCTGTCAGCTCCTCCTGATACTCCTGTCTCATTGATGAGAATAAAGTCTCACATCTTTTCTCCACAGCCTCAGGATCAAACTCTCCGTTATATGCACACCTGATGTTCTCGAAAATATACGGCTCCATCTCGGTAGTGTACTCAGGTATCTTTTCCCTTAGAAGATTACCGTATGCTCTTCCGACGCTTGCTCTGTCACCTTTTTCATAATCGAGAGTGATATCGTAGTAACTAGGCATTACCTTGATAACGCAAAGTCCGTCATCGGAAGTATAAGTTACCTCAGGCTCTTCGATCGTTCCTTCGTCAGTATATTCGCGGGCTTCCTTCGTGTAATACGAGTCGACCGGATTTAAGGCTGCATCGTCGTTGGCCATTACTTTGACGTTCTTACCGCAGCCTGAAATAAGAAGGGCTGCCATAAGTATAAACGCTGATATCTTAGTTAATCTTTTCATTATTCGTTTCTCACTTTCCATATCTGGATCTTATTAGTCATTCTTGTCATCAGGTAGATAACTATCGCCAATCCCGTGACAATACAAAGAGGTATGACTATGAAGTTATTGAACGGCAATATCGTAAAGTGGAATTCCTTACTTCTCATGATGCTCTTAAACAATAGTCCGATAAGATAATTTCCTCCTGTCGCAAGGAATATATACGTCAAGATCAAAGAGAAGATCGACAGTATCAGAAGCCTTAAGAAATGCCAAGCTCTTATTGTTCCTCTTCCGAATCCCATGCTCTTGAGAAGTGCTATATCTGCTGTCTCCTCATCTATAAAGATATTCTCGTAAAGAGCGGTCAGCAGTGAGAGCATCAGCACACAGATCACTGATACGATAGAAATTATAAGTCTGAACATCTCCTGGTATCCCGTAAGATAATACGGCATTATCTCACTGTTCCTGAGTATCTTGATCTCTTCGTTCGGATAGAGGTCCTGCATCTTTTGGATGATCTTTTCATGCTCACTCTTCGGAGCATCGATCGAGCAGCTGAAATAATCCGTTTCAGTGACGCGCGAACCTTCAAATTCATCACCCATGAAAAGTGTCGGGTTCTGTTTTCCGTATTGATCGACAAAAGCCGTAACGATGAATTCTTCACTGACTTTGTTGAATGTCGTGTGATCATCCGCATACTTATCATATGTGACTTTTATCGTGTCACCTATCTTGATGTTTCTCTCATTGGCAAAATAGTATCCGGTGGCAACCTCATTCTTCAGTTTGGGAGGATTACCCTCGAGAAAGATCATTTCAGAAGAAGGAGCATCCTGCCATTGAAGCATACCTGCAACTTCTCCGCCGTCATATTGGAAGATAGCCGGACTGCCGTTTCTGACGACCACCTTAGCAGGAATATCATTATCCTCAAAATTCTTGTTAATGAGATCCATTACACCTTCAAAGCTACCCGTACCGCTTATGAGTTTATCGTAATATGAATCTTCAATAGTGAGAACGAAATCCAGGTCACCCTGTTGGAAATAGTTCTGTGCGTATTGCGTCGTCATGATAGTATCGTTAAGTCGTACGACAAAAAGAACAATAGTGATTCCGAGCACGAATGCGAGTATAAGCA
>CAMYXL010000048.1 GCA_947303255.1 uncultured Clostridia bacterium
TTTGATTTTGTCGAAGTTTTTTTTACCTCGTTTTTGCGCTCTTCAAAGGCTCGATTATATTAGCACCGCAATCGGTGTTTTTCAAGGGGTTTTCGATAGTTTTTTAATATTTTTTTCTTATTCGAAATACTCTGTTTCCACAAGGGTTTCTCCGACGTATTTAAGCCTCATGTTGAACGGCTCGTTTTTTCGAAGATGAGAGAACATTATCTTGTCCCCTTCCCATACCGGAAGGTCGTCTGCCTTATCCTTTGAGATCCATACAAGTTCGCCCTCATCACAGTAGTTAGGATCGATGGGCTTATCGGCATTAAGTTCAGCCAGGTAAACGTGCATCTCTTCTTGGCCGTACTTGTCACTCTCGAATAATATATTACCTACTTTATATATAGAAGACAGATCCGTCTTCTTAATTCCGGTCTCTTCTTCTATCTCACGGACGATGCATTCGTCAGGAGTCTCGCCTTCTTCGATATGTCCGCCGATACCCAGGTACTTGCCGAGGTTCTGGTCTCCCTTTCTGACCTTCCTGATGAAAAGCCAGTCGTTGCCCTTGGAGATATAACATAATGTGGTTCTCTGAAATTTCATCGTCCCTACCCGTATCTGTACCATTAATGAAAAGTGACTTTTGCTATTATACCTCAAACGAATACAAGGAGGTACTTATATGGAATATATTATATTGGCATTCGTTATCCTGACACTTGTCATCTCAATACTCGCATATCTAAGTGCCAGAAATGCAAATAACAACATCCTGTCTTCAGCCAGAGAAGACAACAGGCAGGACTTGATCAGAGATGTAAGAGATTCAGTCCGCGAGATGGAGCAGAATCTGTCTCAGGTAGAACGCGACGAGCAGGAAGTTTCCAGAAGACATGCCGAGAGTCTTAATAAGCTTACAAACCAGCTCATAACAGACAAGCTCCAGACAATGACCACTTCGTTTACCGAACTACTGAAAAATGACAAGGTCGCAAATAAAGAGATCTTGGAAGGAAACAGCAACGCTATCAAGAACGGTTTTGAAGTGCTCCTTCGTTCGAATGAGACAAGACTTACGAATCTCACGACTTCCATCAATGACAACTTCACTCAGATGAGGACCGAGAACAACAAGCAGATCGAAGCCATAAGACAGACAATGAGCGAAAGGCTCGACAAGACCTTGAACGAACAGTTTGAAAAGAGCTTCAGGAACGTCATTACTCAAATGAGCGACCTTCAGAAGTCCATGGGAGAACTTAAGGGCATCTCGTCTCAGGTCGGAAGTCTCGAAAAAACTCTGAGCGGAATCAAGACCAGAGGAATAATGGGAGAAGTTCAGCTCAAACAGATAATCGCTGATGTCCTCGCCCCTTCACAGTATGAGATCGAATGTGCAACAAAGAAGGGTTCGGCAGATCACGTAGAGATCGCCATCAAACTTCCGGATCGTACAAGCGACAGGTTCACATATCTTCCGATCGACTCCAAATGTCATATCGACAGATACGAACAGCTGCTCGATGCTTATTCTTCCGGTGATGTTGAAAGGATCCAGGCTGCCAAGAAGGAACTGAAGGAAGCTATCAGACTTGATGCAAAGAATATAGTCGGAAAGTATGTATCTCCTCCGGAAACAACATCTTACGCGATCCTCTTTGTTCCGTTCGAAGGAATGTATTCCGAGATCGTAAGTCTCGATCTTATAGAGGAACTTAACAGAATGCACGTAACCGTTGCAGGTCCATATACCTTAACGGCTATTCTTAGCACGGTTACCAACTATTTCCAGTCTTTGGCTATCGAGAAGAAATCGTCAGAGATCGAAGAGACTCTCGGAAAAGTTAAGACTGCGTTCGGAAAGTTCGACGATACTCTTGAGACCGTACACAAGAATCTGGAGACTGCTTCAAGAAATCTCGAAACACTCCAGACAACGAGAGTTAAAGCTATCAACAGAGCACTTCGAGGAATTACCGAGATCGATGAGGGACCTTTGCAATTAAACGAATAAAAAGATGACATATTCGATAGAAAATTCCTTCGATGATGGCTAACATATCCAATATTCGAAGGAAGGTATGAAGATGACGGAAACAAAAGCAAAGAAAAGCCTGAACATGGATCTTACAAAAGGAGAGCCTTTGAAGGTTATCATCCTTTTTGCGTTGCCGCTTCTTCTTAGTAATCTCTTCCAGCAGTTTTATAATCTTACAGATACTGCCATCATCGGACACGCACTGGGTGATACCGCTCTTTCTGCGGTTGGATCTGTTTCTCCGTTATTCAACATATTCATGTCATTGATATTCGGAATGACCAACGGTTTTTCCGTTATAATCTCCAATTGCTTTGGAAGCAAAGATGAGGACAAGCTTAAAAGGTCTGCCGGAAGCAGCATCATAATGGGATTTTCCTTCACGATACTGATGGTATTGATAGGAGCTGTTTTCCTTAATCCGATCATGAAGCTGATGGCTGTTCCTGAGTCATTGTTTGCCCAGGCAAGAGCTTATATCCTCGTGATCATCCTGGCTTTGCCGTTGACCTGCGCTTATAACATGTGTTCTTCGTTCCTTCGTGCTATCGGAAACAGTGTGGCTCCGCTTATCATCCTAATCATCTCCGCATTCATCAATGTGGGACTTGATCTGTTATTTGTTATCGGTCTGGGTCTTGGAGTACGAGGTGCAGGACTTGCAACTGCAGCTGCCCAGCTTATCTCTGCAACTGTATGTTTCATCTACATTAAAAAGAGAGTTCCTCTTCTTAAACTTGAGAAGAAGCATCTTAAGGTAGATACATCGCTTGCCGGAAATCTTTTTGCAAGCGGACTTTCCTTTGCGATGATGTTTACCATCGTAAATATCGGTACGCTTTTCCTTCAAAGAGCTATCAATGATCTAGGAGAAGAAACCATCGCTGCACATCAGACCGCCAGAAAGATCGACAGTTTCTGCATGATGCCTGTCTCGACTATCTCAACTGCTATGGCTACTTTCTCAGGTCAGAACCACGGAGCGGCAAAACACGACAGGATCATCGACGGAATCAAGAAGGCTTTCGGAGCATGCTGCGTTATCTGCGTTCTTCTCATACTTCTCATCTTCTTTTTGGGTGATGAACTGTCATTCCTCATCTCAGGTTCAAAGAACGAAAATATAATCGGACTTTCATATAAGTATCTTATCTGGAATCTGCCGTTCTTCTTTATTCTTTCTATACTTTGTCTGGGAAGAACAACCCTTCAGGGTGTCGGATCAAAGATCGCACCTTTGATCTGCAGTCTTTTCGAGATGGTACTTAAAGTAATAATGGCTGAATGGTTTGTTGATATTTTCGGTTATAACGGAATCATCATATGCGAACCGATAACCTGGATAATATGCTCAGTATTTATCATCATTGTCTTTGTGAGAAATAAGCATATAAGAAATGCCTTTAAACTCTCAAGGAGTAATAAAGGCATTTAAATCTTGTATTTCTTGGTAATGCGGAGTTCCCACCAGATCTTGATCGTGTCGGTGAACATCTTAAAGACGTCCTTGAACTTGATCCTTCCGAATGATTCTCCTCTTGTAAAGTTAAGAGTGATCGGCATTTCTTCAAGTTTAGCTCCAAGCTTAGTGGAGAGAGCCAACTGCTCGATATCAAATGCGAATCCCTTTACTTTCTGAACTGCTGCAACCCTCTTAATGATGGAAGCATTATAAAGCTTGATTCCGGTCTGAGTATCTTTGCACTTAAGACCGAACAGTACCTTAAGCATAATGTAGTAGCAAAGTGAAAAGACTTTTCGAGCAAAAGGATATTCGAGCTTGGAATCAGGATGCATCTTGGATCCGATGACTATGTCACAACCTGTCTCCTTCATCTTCTCGTAAAAACCTTTGAGCATTGTCGGCGGAAGATCAAGGTCAGCATCGATAAATCCGATAATATCGCCTCTGGCGTGACTTACACCTTCTACGATGGCGCCGCCCTTACCTCTGTTCTTCTCATAGATGCAAGGAACTATTCTCTTGTCATCTTCGGAAGCACGGGTGATCTCGGCTGCGGTGTTGTCCTTGCTGCCATCGTTAACAGCAATAACTTCGAAATCGGCAGAAAAAGAACTCAGAGCTGTGACGATAACATTGAGGTTATCGTATATTCTCTCGCCTTCGTTATAGCATGGAACGATGATGCTTAACATTCTGCCTGCTCCTTAAGATTTTTAATCAATTAAGTTTAACATTAAAAGGCCGATAATTATATAGAATGTCATATTTTTTCATTGGAAACTATATTCTCTGCCCAATTAAGTTTCTTAAGGAATATCAATGACAAAAAGCACTTAACGATATCCGAACAGGTAGCTATGGTAAAGATCTTAAGGATGGAAAGATCCGTGAAGTGCGACAAAGTATAAGCAAGCGGGATAAACAACACCCACTGAAGTCCGCTGTCAAAAAGGCAGGTAAGCCACGTCTTTCCGCCTGACCTCAATGCAAAATACGCTGAGTGACATACTCCCTGGAACGGAACAAAACATGAGCTTATCAGGATGAGCTTAAGGGCGAGTGCCTTAACTTCAGGCTCTGTTTTGTAGATATTCGGGAAAGGTCTCGCACAAAGCGCCATCATCGAACCTGATACTATGCAGATCAGGAAAGTGCAAAAGATAAGTTTTGTCGTTGTTTCCTTTGCTTCTTTGATCTTGTTGGCGCCCAGCATCGGACCGATGATGATCGATACAGCCGATCCCATCGCCAGGAAGAATATGTTGAAGACATTAGCGATCGATGAGTTGATGTTAAGAGCCGCGATAGCCATTATTCCTCTTGTGGAATAGCACTGTGTCGCAACAGTTATCGATACAACCCAAAGAGCTTCATTGGCAATAAGCGGCAAGCCTTTGATCGCAATTCCCTTCAACAAAGAAACAGGAACTTTGAATGTCTTAAACGCATATCTGATGAAATGGAATTTCTTGTATTTTATGTGCGTGTAACAAATGTTGAGCACACACTCCGTGATCCTTGCTATTACTGTCGCGATCGCTGCACCCTTTACGCCGAGCTTCGGGAATCCGAAGTTACCGAAGATCAAAAGATAGTTCAGGACAAGGTCGGTAAGGACTGCTATGATGCCCGTTATCATAGGAGGGATCGTGACTCCGCTCTCACGGACTGATGAAGAATAGCACATCGAGATTCCAAGGAAAGGAAGTCCCAACAACATTATGAAAAGATAATCCCACGCAGCCGCTGCAGTAAGTACCGCATCTCCGATACCGTCATCCGTATCATGGATATAAAGAGATATCAGGTTCTTTCCGAGGAACAGAAAGATCAAGACTGAAATAACGGTTACCACAACACAGATGTATAGTTTCATTCTGAAGGCGGCAGCCATTCCCTTATGATCCGATTTTCCGAAAAACTGAGCGCTGAAGATACCCGCTCCCGAAACCGCGCCAAAGCAGACGATCAGATACACGAACAACAGGTTGTTCGCGATCGAGACGCCGGTCATATTATCTGTTCCCATCTGTCCGACCATTACGTTGTCCAAAAGTCCGACAACGCTTGTCAGTGCGTTTTGGAGCATGATCGGTATGGATATGAGGAATAAGGTCTTGTAGAAATTCTTATCCCCGATGAATTTTCTTAAGTTAATGGTCATATATTCTCCAATAAAAAACCCTGTTGAGCGAACTCAACAGGGCAGAATCTGTATCATAATGATCTTATTTACTGATCGCATCCATTGCTATTCCGAATAATCCGGTCGCAAACAAGATGACGAGAATGATCGCTACAACGATGTAATAGCAAAAGTAAGATCTTGCAAAGCTTCTTCTGTTGATGTTCTTTGGACTTATCGCAAAGATGATAAGGAAAATGAATCCTACTACAGGAACTGAAAACAGCAGCTGAAGTCCGAAATAGTTCCATGCTGTTAACGGCTTGTATTTAGGATCTGTTGGATAGCCACTCATTAAAGTTCCTCCTCTCTTTTTCGTAACAGAATTTAAGGTAACAAAAAGGGCACTCTTTTTCAAGTGCCCTTTTCGAAAAATACTAAATAATTATCAGATACCCTTCATGGTAGATGTCAAATCTTCAATTGAAGAACCTTCGGAAGGCATGTATACCATGATGAATACATTGGATTCCTTGATCGTAGCCATGAATTCGCCCTGCTCCTTAGAGAACATCATAAATTTTGTGTTTCCGTAAGTAATTGTCTTTCCGTCAACTGCTTCTTCACCTGCTTCACCCATGAACTGGTTGACAAACTCGGAAACCAAAGCTTCGTCTGCACCGTCAAGGATTGCGAGCTTACCGAACATGTGCATTACGATAGAACCGTCCTGACTTGCGCCCATATAGTCAACCTTAATGTTTTCGAGACCAGGATTAGCATTGATGTTCATAATGGAAGGATCCATGTACATCATATCCTCAGGCAATGTGTACTCAAAACCGAAGTACTCATTTGTGTAAACCTTTGTAGTGTCGTCATATACACCGAGGCATGAATCATCAACCGGAAGGAATTCGTCACCGTTCAGAGTGTAATCTGTTCCGCCACCGTTATTTCCTGTGTTAGAACTTTCATCTACAACTTCAACGTCCTCATACAGATAACAATACTCGCTGTCAAATTCGATAGAGTATGTACCAGGTTTCAACTCATCAACACCAAGATCCTTCGGAGCGAAAGTGTATGTCTCGGAACCGCCGGAAATGTACTTGATAGTAGCTGTATAAACATCATCGTAATTAGGATCTTCAACGTAAAGATCGATGTCAATTCCGTCAAGCTTGTCGATTGAACTGAACTCAACTGTAAATTCAAGAGAATCAGTAGTCTTATACTCACTCTTTGACCAGCTGCCGGACAAAGCGTCATCATAGTACTGGAAATCACTTACATAGATATAAACATCTGCTACATCCATGAAATCCATGGCAATACTATCAGCATTTGAAACGAGTGCCTTTTCCTCATCTTCGTCGTACTCAACTTCGATATTGAGTTCGAGTTCGGAATCAGCCTCAGCTCCATTGATAGCTGCTACCCATGAATCTGTGGAACTGTCTTCTACAGTAAGAGTATCGATCTTGATGTACTTAACAGTTACAGGAACTGTAGCTTCTTCATCATCAATCTCGATATCATCCTCGTTGATCTCATACTCAAAAGTCTTGAACCAAGCGTCGTATACATCCTTAGCGTCATCATAAGCCTGGAAGTCGCTGATGTACTCAACTGTGTCGTCACTCATTTCTGTGGAAAGTTCCTTAGCCTTACCGGAATCAAAAGCCAAGAGAGCTTTTACATAGTCCTCAGCAACTTTCTTTGCATCCTTCTCAGAAAATTCAGCCTCCTCTTCATCTTCCTTATCCTTGTCCTTACTCTTCTTTGTCTTAGTATCGGAACAAGCTGCCAATGAAAGAAGCATAGATGCTGCAACAAACACAGATACAAATCTTGTAAGTTTCTTCATAATAACATCCTTTCTTACTAAATACCTTTCTAAAAACCCTTACGAACACCCATAAGAGGTGTTCGTAAGTGATAATATATCAATTTTTACAGGCTGTCATCGGAACAAATTACCAAATATCACCGTCGTAATCGGATGCATATTCGATATTGTCACCTGCGAGGTCGCCGCTTCTCTCCTGGTTAGCTTCATCCTGGAGATTGCTGAGGTTATTCTTCAACTCGTCCTCACCGGACTGATCATCAGACTCGCCTTCACCGGAACCGCCCTTGCCGTCATTATTAGCTCCGCCGCCCTTATTGTCGTCGTCGCCTTCGCCTTCATTGGTTCCGTTATTGTCGTCGCCTTCGCCGTTATCTTTGCTCTGGCCGCCCTGTCCGCCGTCATCCTTATCATCCGGATTTCCGTTTTCGCCGCCTTCGCCGCCGTTGTTCTCGTCGTCGCCGCCTTCTGAACCGCCGCCGTCCTGGCCTTCGCCTTCACCGCCGCTTTGACCGCCCTGGCCGCCTTCTCCTTCGCCGCCTTGACCGCCTCCGCCTTCACCGTCGCCTTCGCCCTGGCCGCCGCCATCTTCGCCTTCGCCTTGGCCGTCACCGCCGCCTCCGGACTGCTGTTCCTGATCTTCAGGATCGACAACAGTAACGATGGTGTTGGAATCAGATGTAGGAGGAGTGATGATATCCGGCTGTTCTTCACAAGTAACTACGCCCTGTTCGATAGTGATCACGATATCTTCAACTTCCGTATAGCCCTTAGGAGCTTTGTCTTCGTGGATCGTGTAAGTTCCGTCAAGAAGTCCGAGAAGAGTTGTATCTGTAGAACCGGTTACAAAACTCAAACCTTCTCCGCTGCTTGCTTCGTTGATATATCCGTCTTCACCCAATACATAGGATCCGGCCGGGAACTCAACTTTTTCGCCCTTAAAGTTGACACCGGTTACAGTGAGGATAGCGCCAGAAAGGATCTCTCCCTTCTGGTTTACCTTCTTGATGTCAACGTCAGTTCTGAAGAGTTCATCTTCAAGATTGATATAAGCGTCATCTGTGTCTGTTGCCTCGATGATCGCTTCGTTACCGTCTGCAAGGACCTTACAGTGTCTTACGGTAAATACTACGTCAGCAGCAACATCATAACCTTTTGGAGCCTGCTCCTCGTGGATCGTATAAGTTCCGTCAAAGATCTTATCGATCAACGTCGGAGAAGTACCGGAAACGATCATGATTCCGTTTCCGTGGTATTCCTCATCAATATATGCGCCCTGACCGAGAACGATATTATCAGGATCGAACTTGATATTATTACCCTCAGCATCTACGCCTGTAATGAGGATCTTCGCACCGTCGATGGAAGATTTATCATCCTTATCGATCTTGTCAACAAGGAACTTTGTATTGGTGATCTCAATAAGGTGGAGCTTATACTCTACGATATCGTCGTAAAGCTGCTGTGCATCCTCATAATCACCGTTTCCGTCTTCAGCTGCAAATCCTTTTTCGAGAAGGACCTGCTCAGCTTCTTCAAGCTTTGTTATGACCTCATCAAGATTACGGTCATTTACAAGTTCTTCCTGGATTGGCAATGTCATAGCAAGCGCCTTGTTGATCCTGACTTCGCATTCGGAATCGTCAGGGATCACATGTGTCAAAGCCTTGTCGAACTGCTCGATAGCCTCAGGATATTTCCTCTGCCTTAAATAGTTCGTACCGAGATTGTATGGTTCTTTCCATGGTTCCATGAAACCGAGCCATGCAAAATCGTTTCTGTCGAAAACATTGTCGAGCATCTTCTGGTTTACGATCTCATTGCTGAAGAAGTTTAAACCGTACAACGACAGCAAGAGAGTACATGTAACGCCAACTGCATACAAAATCTTTCGCACTACGTATCACACCTTTCTCTTAAAGTGGAAGAAGTCCCACAAAAGCAATGCTGCCAATGGTGGAATAAAGAAGTAATAGGTCTCTATCTTACCTACTTCAGTACGCTCTTCTTCCGTCATCTTAACGTTATCCAATATTCCATTTATTGTTTTCTCAAGATCATCCGGTTCCTTGACCTTGATATAATCAACATTCATCTCTCCTGCAATCTTCTTGAGGTTGTCCTCATCGATACAGGAAATAGCATCTTTTCCGTTGGAGTCCTTGATCCTTACGGTCTCAACACCATACTTAGATGTTACCTTAAGATCCATCTTGCCGCCAGCCTTTGAACCGTAGCCCAAAACTGCACCGCCGTCGATATTGTTACCGACTTCTCCGTAGGATTTGATCTTCTCGTCCTTATTGTTCTCACCGTCACTGAAGAAGAATACATATACATTAGTATCTTCCTTATCACGGGCAACCTTGATCTGGTCTGCTATAAGGCCCTGACAAAGGTTGAAGGAACTGCCCTGAGCATATTTCTCACGAAGAGGAGTAATGGTCTTGATCATACTCTTAACGTGATCAGGGTTATTCGTGTACGGTGTAAGGATCTGTGCCATGTTGTTGAATGTTACGACACCGAAGTGTGCACCATTCATATTGTCGATAATGTAATTACAATCCTCGGCAACTGCTTCAAGTCTTGTCTTGTCATCCGGCATGTCATTAGCAACCATACTGATCGTGTCATCGATTACAAAAAGTACGTAAGCATTGATCTTCGGAGTCTTTACGACCTGCTCGTTATCCGGAAGCATGATCCTCAGATTGATCGTAAAAAGTAAAAGGACTATAACGATCTGTCTTATGTAAGCTACCCATCCCTTGCGCTTAAGGAGTAAGAGGCCCACGCAGATGATCGCCATAAGCCATATCGGTATTATAGGATTTACTGACATACTCTCTCCTTTCCTTAATGCTTAGCAAGCTTAGTGAAGACCATCATAGCTGCGGTACAACCGAGCAAGATGATGAACGGAGCTCTCAAAACTTCGATCTCTTCTACTTTTGGTTCTTTGTTAACGTAAGTCTTTGTCTCACGCTCGATATCCGTAACGATAGCAGCGCAATCACCGGAAATACCGTACTCGTAGAACTTACCACCGGTATTTTCCATTGCTTGCTGCATCTCGATACGACGCTTCTTGTTCATGTCTCTTACACCGATTCCGTAAGCCTGAACATTGTGCTTAACACAAAGCTCTGAAGCTTCCTGCAATGTTACGAACGGAGTACCGTTAAGTTCGTTATCGGTAGAGAAAATGATAAGTCTTGTTCTGTCTGCTTCTTCCTCAAGATCCTGGAAATCGAATACTGCAGAAGCAAGTCCGTCACCGATGAGGGAACTTCCTCTGTACTCGGAACCGATCTGAGTTCCTGAAGTGATGTAGTCTGACTCAAAACTGAAACCGCTGTTCCAACGCTCTTCGAGTTTCTCCTGGATAACGTTCAATTCATCGATGATGTACTGATAGTCATCTGTAAGAGGAACCAATAATACCGGTGAGGTATTGAAGATAACAAGGCCGAATCTCTCGCCCTGCATGTTTTCGACGATGTCCTTAAGGTCATCGATAAGGTGAGCATTGAGGGAGTCTACCGAACTTGAGATATCGATGCAAAGGATGATGTCTCTTCTGTAGTTCTCCTCTTCAACAGTCTCTGTTCTATAAGGTCTACCCATCATGAAACAGGACATGACGATGCTTAATGCACAAGTCAGGACCATCATGAACGTAAGAACCTTATAGGCTGCTATCTTTCTCTTATAGTAAGATTCTTCTTTTACATAGAAAGTATTAGCTACTTTCTTTCCTTTTTTGAACTTGCCCTTGTTCTTCTTGAGCGGTACAAAGATCAAGATGAACAATGCCGCGAATACGGCGATGGCAATGTATAACATTATCTTATATCTTATTTCCATTGCTCGATCACCTTCTTCGTCTTCAACATAGACTCAACAAAATCACCCTTACTCATTCTGGCGAACTCAGGGTTATAGTATTCCGTGACAAGCTCATCAAGTCTTGGAAGTCCTACTGTTCTGATTTCATCAAGTGTATAGTTCTGCACCTGAATGCCCGTAGCCTCAAAGACAAAGTGTCTTATTATGGAACTCATCTGCTGGAAACCGATACGAAGCGATACTTTCTCGTCGACAAAATCTCTGCTGAGATTATCAAGCTCCGCAATATACTTTTCCTTAAGTGCATAGAGGTTCGGTGGTGGTGATTTAACCACAATAGGCTTCGGGGGTGCTTTTTTCTTTTGTTTCTTTCGAAAATACGTGTAGATCGAGTAACCGATTATACCCAAAATGACCACGATCAAAATGATCATTGGCCAAATGGCATATGATGCCGGATTCTGTACTCCTACCCCTGTCCTCATTATCTTTTCTCCAACTTATGTCTGTTCAGAAGCTCAGTGATCTGGAACGCGATATCTTCGGTGTTGTTAAGTTTGGACCATACGATACCGTTCTTCTTAAGCTTTTCTGCAGACTCCTTCTCTATAGATTCCTTACGTTTCTGCTCACGCTTTAAGAGTTTCTTGTCCTTCGTGAAAAAGTCCGGAAGGATTCCGTACGTATCAATATCGAAAACGTTATTACCCGATGCATCAGTGTCCGTTATATCAAGTAAAAGAACATCGTGCATGGAGACAAGTCTCTTAAAAAGCCTGTCGGAAATGGCTCTTCTGCCTTCAATATCAGTTACGATGATGATGATCATCCTGCGTCTTATGTTACGCATGATATAGTCGAGAGATCTGACTATGTCTGATTCGTTATATCTTGTCGTATCCTTCGCATAAGTCTGAAGGATGTTTTCGACATTCATAAGACCTGTTTTAAAAGGAAAGAATCTCATCGATTTCTCGGAAGAAAACGCCGCGCTGATATAATCGCCGTTTCTGCTTACCAGATATGCAAGTGTTCCGGCAGCATAAAGAGCAACTTCCTTCTTTTCAACAAGAGCATCGGTATCACCGAGCATTCTCTTGTTAGTATCCAATACAAAAAGGATATTGTGCTTTTTCTCCGCAATATATTCCCTGACAAGAGGCTGTTGGCTTCTTGCCGTGGCTTTCCAGTCGATATCCTTTACATCATCGCCGGGAACATATTCCCTCAAATCGTCGAAATTTAGACTTCTGCCCTTGAATACCGATACGTATGAACCGTCAAGTATGTTCGAGGTCGGTCTTTTGGTGCTGATCGTCGCCGACTTTTTGAGGTTGGACTTGATCTGCGAAATATAATTCAGTCTCATGGTGTTGGTACAGATCCGAGAAGAGCGTCAATAATCTTTTCTTCCTTGACTCCGTCAGCGATAGCTGAGAAGTTAAGCATGATCCTGTGTCTCAAGATAGGATATCTCATTACCTTGACATCATCAGGAGTAACGTGACCTCTGCCGTTGATGAGAGCTACAGCCTTCGCAGCTTCCATGAATGCAATAGCAGCACGAGTACTGGCACCCATCGCGATATACTGAGCAAGCTCAGGTGGAAGAGACTTATCCGGCTCACGGGTAGCTCTTACGATGTTTACGATGTACTTCTTGATGGAATCATCGATGTAAACTTCCTTACAGAGGTTCTGAAGGAATACGATGTCCTCTACTGTTGCAACTGATCTTACGTCAGAGAATACATCCTTCTCGATACGGTTCAAGATCTCAATCTCTGCATCTGTGTCAGGGTAGTCGAGTGTAACCTTAAGAAGGAAACGGTCCTGCTGAGCCTCGGAAAGAACATAAGTACCTTCCTGCTCGATCGGGTTCTGTGTAGCGATAACTACGAAAACCTGAGGAAGCTCGTACTTGTGGCCTCCGATACTTACTGTCTTCTCCTGCATGACCTCGAGCATGGCACTTTGTGTCTTAGCACTGGAACGGTTGATCTCATCGAGAAGGAGGAAGTTGGCGTCTACCGGTCCGATCTTATCTTCGAACGTATTCTCCTTCATGTTGTAGATCTGTGTTCCGACGATGTCACTTGGGATCAAGTCAGGTGTACACTGGATTCTTGAGAACTTACCGTTAACAGCCTCAGTCATAACCTTAGCTGCTGTTGTCTTAGCAAGACCCGGAACAGACTCCAAGAGAATGTGTCCGTTTGTGATCATAGCTACGATAAGTGAGAATCCGAGGAACTTCTGTCCTACGACCTTTCCCTCATAGTACTCTCCTAGGCGATTGATTATTTCGACCGCCTTCTGCAAATCTTCATTCTGAATTTCCATTAATGCGTCTCCCTTATTCATAAATATATTAGTCAACTCTAATATAATATCACATTATTTATCAAATAACAGGCAAAAATGGCGCAATAATGCTGATCTCGTCTTCCGACAATCCGTATTAGATTACTTTTCTTTCTCTGAGAGCTTCTTTTCGAAACGGTCCTTACAGGTCTCAACAGGTATATCTGTAGGATATTTGCCCGTAAAGCAGGCTCCGCAGTATGCACAGGAACCGTTGATAAGATTCTTGAGTTCTTCCTCAGGAAGATATCCGAGGCTGTCGGCTCCAATATACTTTGCAATGCCGTCCACATCGTACTTGCAGGCAATAAGGTTCTCCTTGGAGTCGATATCCGTTCCATAATAGCAAGGGTTCGTAAACGGAGGAGATGAGATCCTCATGTGAACTTCCTTGGCTCCGGCCTCACGAAGGAGGTTAACGATCTGACCGCTGGTGGTGCCTCGAACGATGGAATCATCGATGAGGACTATCTTCTTGCCCTTTACCGCATCTGCAATCGGGTTGAGCTTGATCTTAACGGCATCAAGTCTAGCGTCCTGACCAGGTGAGATAAAAGTTCTTCCGATGTATTTATTCTTGATAAAGCCGATTCCGTAAGGAATTCCGGACTCTTGTGAATAACCCAATGCAGCATCGAGTCCTGAATCAGGAACACCGATAACAACGTCCGCATCGACCGGATGGGTCTTTGCAAGGATCTTTCCTGCCTTCTTTCTGGCCTCATGGACTGATATTCCGTCAATGATGGAGTCCGGTCTTGCAAAGTAGATGTACTCGAAGATACATACATGCTTATCCTTCTTTCCGCAATGGCTCTTATCAGAAGTAACGCCGTTCTCATCGAAAACAAGGATCTCGCCAGGCTCCAGGTCTCTAATAAACTTGGCTCCTACGGAATTGAGAGCACAGCTCTCGGAAGCTACTCCGTAGGATCCGTCCTTGGTCTGGCCGTAGCAAAGAGGCCTAAAACCTCTAGGGTCTCTGGCAGCCAAAAGTTTAGTTGCAGACATGAGAACGAGAGAATATGCTCCGTCCAGGATATCCATGGTGTTGCTCAATGCTTTCTCAATGGAAGGAGTCTTGAGTCTTTCCTGAGTGATTATGTATGCGATCGTCTCCGTATCACTTGTTGTGTGGAAGATAGCGCCTTTAAGCTCTAAGTCGAGTCTTAATTCGTATGCGTTACTTAAGTTTCCGTTGTGAGCCAGAGCCATCTTGCCCTTCTGGTGATTGACCTCGATAGGCTGGCAGTTTGCTCTGTTGGTTCCGCCGGTCGTTCCGTATCTGGCGTGACCAACGGCGATCTGTCCCTGAGGGAATTTACGAAGGATATCCTTGTTGAAGACTTCGTTTACGAGTCCCAGATCCTTGTAGGAAGAAAAGACTCCGTCGTCGTTAACGACTATACCGCAGCTCTCCTGACCTCTGTGTTGTAAAGCATATAGTCCGTAGTAGACCATGTTGGCCAGATCACATACTTTGTCGGAATAGATTCCGAATACTCCGCATTCTTCGTGTAAGTCGTTCTTCAAGTTTTTGTCCCCCACAGGTTAGATTATTCAACGGTTACCGACTTAGCGAGGTTTCTCGGTTTGTCGATGTCGCATCCCTTGTTAACGGCCATGTAGTAAGCAAAGAGCTGACAAGGAAGTGCCGTAAGTATCGGAGCAAAAAGTTCGTCGCAATCCGGGATGATGAACTTCTCGTTACAGGAGAATTCCCTGTCCGCGAAGCGCTCCGGGATGATGGCAAGTACCGTCGCTCCTCTGGTACTTACCTCTTTGATATTGGATTCCATCTTGCCGGCAAGTTCGTCCTGTGTGATAGGGCTTACTACAAGTGTGCCGTCCTCGATAAGAGCGATGGTTCCGTGCTTGAGTTCTCCTCCGGCATAAGCCTCGGAGTGGATATATGAGATCTCCTTAAGTTTTAAGGAAGCCTCCATGGAGAGATAGTAATCAAGTCCTCTTCCAATAAAGAAGATACTCTCGGCATTAAATTCTGAAGATGCGAATCTCTGGATCCTGTCCTGAACGTCAAGGATCCTCTTAAGCTTGGAAGGCATCTCCAAAAGCTCGTACTGATAGTCTGTGTACTTCTCAGGTGTGATGGTTCCGAGTGTTTTCGCGAACTTCAGAGCAAGGAGATAAACGCAGCCGAGCTGTGTGGTGTATGCCTTTGTGGATGCTACCGAGATCTCAGGACCTGCCGCAGTGTAGAGCACGTAGTCTGCTTCACGGGCAATGGTGCTGCCGATAACGTTAACGATCGCAAGGGTCTTGCTGCCTCTGTTCTTAGCTTCACGCATGGCGTTTCTTGTATCCAAAGTCTCACCGGACTGGGAAATAACGACCGTCAAAGTGTGCTCGTCGATGATAGGATCAGAGTAGATGAATTCGCTCGCGACCGTGCATGTAACAGGGATCCTGCAGAGCTTCTCGATGAGATACTTGCCAATACAGCCGGCGTGATAAGCGGTTCCGCAGGCAACGATATTGATACTCCTTATGTCGGAAACGAACTCCCTCGTGCAAGGGAAGTGCTCAAGGTAGATATCGCCGTCCTTGATCCTAGGAGCAACCGTAGCTTCAAAAGCCCTAGGCTCTTCAAACATCTCCTTCATCATGAAGTGAGCATAACCGCCCTTCTGTGCGGCATCGGCGTCCCAGTCAACATGAGATACTTCGTAGTCAACGACTTCGCCGTGGACATCCTTGATAACAACGGAGTCCTTGGTCATGATGAGGATGCAGTTGTCTTCCATGAAAACAACGTCTCTCGTGTATTCGATCAAAGCCGGAATGTCTGATGCGATGAAATTCTCGTTCTCGCCAAGGCCGATAACGATCGGGTTATCCTTCTTGGCGCAGATGATCTTGTCAGGGAAATCAACGCAAAGGACGCAAAGTGCGTAGGAACCTACGATATCCTGCAAAGCTCTTCTGATGGAGCCTTCGAAGTCCTGGTCTCCGCCTTTGGTGTAGTAGTATTCGATAAGCTGAGCTGCAACTTCCGTATCTGTGTCGGAAGAAAACTCGTAGCCTTTTTTCTTGAGATAGGAACGAAGCTCGGCATAGTTCTCGATGATTCCGTTATGAACCACGCAGATCTTGCCGTTCATTGAAAGATGAGGGTGTGAATTCTCGTCACTCGGGGCACCGTGAGTAGCCCATCTGGTGTGACCGATACCTGCTGAGATGCTGTTCTTTCCGCTCTCGGAAAGGTTGTAACCGCTCTCGTCGATGGCTTTGTAAAGCTCTTTGACCTTACCTTTCTTCTTGATAACAGTAAGTTCGCCATTTCTGATAAATGAGACACCGGCAGAATCATATCCGCGATACTCCAGACTCTTAAGTCCCTTGATGAGAACCGAAAGAGTGTTTCTTGCTCCGATATAACCAACAATTCCGCACATAAAAGCACCTCCGTTCGCTTTTTATATTACTTTACGGAGGGCTGATTTTTTAACGTATTTTTCTATGAGATTTTTATTGTTTTTTAACTACTTTTTGTGGAAATTCACTCCTCGACTTTTTGCAAAATACCCATCGCATCGCGCTTATAGGCGGTTCCGCAAGGTGATTTGAGAAGAGGGATGATCTCAGGGTCATAGTTGGCAAGCTTGTTAAGAGTATATGCTCCGCCGTTCTTAGGGTTATTCATGTAGCCTGATGACTCGGTTCCGGATAAAAATCTCCAGCCGCTGTCGTAATCATTAACAGGCTCTTCCCTGTACATATAGCCTATCTTCATACCGTCCACGATGATCATGTCGGTTGCAAAGCAGCCGTCAGCATCGTTCCAGTCGGTCAAAAGCGGCTTTAAGTCTCTGTCTTTTATCTTTGAATTCTTGATGATAGGCATATTGTTTCTCCCTTACCTCATGAGATTATCCAAGTCATATTTTAACATATCGAGAGTTTTTCCAAAGTCCTCATGACTCCGTTCTCGTCGTTTGAAGCAACAGACTCGAATCTTGCTATCTTCTTAAGCTCAGGATGAGCATTCGTCATGGCGTAGCTCTGACCGCAGGACAAAAGAAGAGATTCATCATTAAGATAGTCACCAAAAGCAAGAGAAGTATCAAATGACGCACCTGTGATAGCCTGGATCTTTCTCATGGCACCGCCTTTGCTGACGCTCTTATTGGCAATATCGATCCAGCAGTTGCCGGACAAAAGATAATCGAGCCTGTCGTTGATCGGTGAGATCTCATTAAAGTAATCGTTGGCGCGGTAGCCTTCAACGAAGATGGCGATCTTTAAGATGTCGTCCTCAATGTTTTCGAAAGAATCGACAAAAAGGAGCCTTTTGTAATACTTATAGGAATTCTCGTAGCAGTCCTTTGATGCGGATTTGAGCATATATGCGGAGTTGACGCCGCAAAGGATAAGAGAGCAGACCGAAGGGTCGGAAAACTCCTTTATGCATGCGTCTACGTCTGCTTTGTCCATCGGATCCTTGTGAAGGACCTCGCCGCCGCGTATGACAAGTCCACCGTTCTCTGCAATAAAGAACAGCTTATCTTCGCACTTCGGGAAAAGGTCCAGGATATTGTAATACTGTCTGCCGCTGGCTATGACAAAAGCGATCTCGTCGTGTTTAAGCACAAGATCCTCAAAGCCTTGGGGTACATTCTTGTCTGAATCAAGAAGCGTACCGTCCAAGTCAGTCGCAACAATCTTTATCTCTTCTGACATCAGGTCTTCAAATCCTCGTTTGAAATCTTATAGTTGCCTGCAAAGAACTCGATGGCCTTATTGGTCTCGTCCTCGTTTCTTCCGACTCTGTCGCAGAGGGACACGTCATAACGAAGATTAGGGAGTTTTTTCTTAAGCTGCTTAAGGCAGGACTTGTTATTGCCGCTTCCGCTCAAGGTGAATACACCGGTAAACTTACCGCGGATCGACTCGTTTTTAAGGAAAGCCATGAGGTACGGAGCTGCTCTTCCTGCCCATACAGGAGTTCCGAGAATGAACTCGTCATAGGAATCCAGATCTTCTTTTACAGGATAGAATGCTGATCCGAATCCGAACAAGGCCTTACCGCCGCCGGCCATGAACTTGCCGGGACCTGATTCAGGGATATCGCTGACCGGCTTGATCTCGATAAGATCTGCGCCGATGATCTTCGATATCTTCTCAGCAGCTTCTCTCGTATTACCCTCAAAAGAGTAAAAGACTATAGCTCTTTTCATACCTTTCACCATTTCTTTCCAATTCTGAATTCATTATACAGAAAAATCTATATAATGCGTATCAATCTTTTTTGAATGGCAAAAGGCCGTCAAATATTACTCTTCAGAGGTGCCGAGCTCATCAAACTTAGCCTTCATCGTAGGATTATTCTTCGTAAGTCTCTTGATGGAAAGATCCTGAGCTTTGTTATTCGCAAGTCTTAAGTTGTTCTCGGAAGACAGGAGCGCATCCTTGGTCTTCTGAAGGTGACTTATGGTCTTGTCGATCTCATCGATGGCAGTCTGGAACTTCTCGCTGGCGATCCTGTAGTTTCTTCCGAATTTGTCCTTAAAGTCGTTCATCTCCTGCTCGAAATTAGTGATATCGATATTCTGATTTCT
Organism: uncultured Clostridia bacterium; assembly: GCA_947303255.1. Classification (GTDB taxonomy): domain Bacteria; phylum Bacillota; class Clostridia; order Saccharofermentanales; family Saccharofermentanaceae; genus Saccharofermentans. The sequence continues at coordinate 19,264 of CAMYXL010000048.1, forward strand.
GACAAGAGCCAACTCTCTTTTAGCATCAAGAGCCTTAAGAGCTGCGTTACGAAGGATCGTGATAATCGAGATGAAACACTGAGGTCTTACGACATACATCTTGTCATATTCGTAGGAGACATCCGTGATGCCCTGGTATACCGTGCTGTCAGCTTCGAGTAAAGATACGAGAACTGCGTATTCGCACTTCTTCTCGTTTCTATCCCTATCCAGTTCCTTGAAGAAATTCCTGTTGAGATGCTTCTTCTCGGTTGTATCCATCTCGTTCTTCATCTCGAACATGATGGACAATAACTCCACTCCGCTGTCGTCGTATTCACGGTAAATGAAATCTCCCTTGGATCCGGTGGCGGATACTTCGTTATCCTTGCCGAATTCGGCATTCGGGAATGCTGCGAGCCTGATCTTATTGAACTCATCGAGGCAGTACTGCTCAAGGGATTCACCGATCATCTTGGTGGACATACTGGTCTTAAGGTCCTTATAGTAATCGATAACTTCGTCCTTCTGCTTAAGCTCGTTCTGATGAGCCTCGATAAGGTTCTTCTCCTTAAGTTCAAAGCTCTGCCTGTTAAGTTCGAGCTGATTGGAAAGATCGGATATCTCCTTATCCTTAGCGATAGTTGCTTCCTTGATCTGAAGTTCGGAATTTGTCTTGTTTATCTCGATCTGGGACTTAAGCTGAATGATCTCGTTATCCTTCTCGGAAAGAAGCTTCTTGCCGTCTGCTTCCGCATCTCTTAAGGCAGCCTCTTTCTCCATCTCGGCAACAGCCAGCTTCTGCTGGAGTTCAGCTATGATCTTATCCTTGTCCTTCTCGACATCGGCAACTGCGATCTTAACCGCATTGTCTTTTTCCTGCTGGACTTCCTTGTTGAATTCCTTATCTCTTATCTGCTTAACGATAGCAGCGTAACCTGATTCATCTACCTGAAAAACTTCACCGCACTTAGGGCACTTGATTTCCTGCATAAATTTTCCTCCTCATTTGACGGAACGAAACTAAAACTCTTATGCACAGATTATAACACTTAAAGGGGTGTCATTAATGGTACACAAGGGTTATTTCCGGGAGGAAGTTTTGAGGTTATTTTCGAGAAGAAAGATAATCGGCGATCCAGCCTGTGACACCATTCGGAAGACGCGGATCCATAGGGGTTTTGTCATCAAACATGAGGTTACTCTGGATGCCGTTCATGAGGCAGTGCTGACCCATCTCAAAACCAAAGTTGATGGACGCGATCCCCTTGTCGCCGTTATATACCCAGTCTGGCGTGAAAAGAAAGACGTTCTTCATCTTCTGAAGACGAGGAAGACGAGGGGTGACATTTTCTTCAAAACCCGTTATCTCGTCGCGCTTGCCGTCAGCAAAGAAAAGGAAAAGCCCTTTCTCGTCGAAAACGTCAAGAACGCTGTCGTCAGGGATGGTAGCTGCGCCGACAGGGATTATCACGTCAAAGGCTGACGGGTCGTGTGCAGCAAGAGTAAAGGTAAAGCGACCGCCTGCGGAATTTCCCAAAAGGATCTTGCTGCCGCAGGAAAACTTATCCGAGAACTCGTTTATGAGAGCCATAACAGGGTCGATATACTCGACATCCCAAGTACCCAGAACATCGTCGTCCGTGCGGTATTCATTGGCTATCGGAACCAGGATGTAGGCACCGCCTAAGGTCTTCTGGTATTCGTCGGATGAGTACATCTCGGCGCCCGAATAGTTGATGCAAAGATCGCCCACGAGAGCATTGGATTTTCCGTGCAGGAATATAAGGAGCGGATAGCCGTCCTTTGAAGGGAAGCCGTGCTCCGTCGGGTCAAAATAATAATACTTGAGACCGTGGGCATTACCGGAATTGAAGCGTCCGAAATACTTGCCCGTAGGGTATGTAGGATCGTATGAGATAAATGAACCTTCAGGGATCTCAGATGCCCATGGAGGAACAGGTCTTTCAGTTGTCATATTAATCTTCCTCTTTTTCGAAAACGATCACAAAAAGGCTTTAAGTTCTTCCTCTGTAAATGGTCCGATAAGGATATCGTTGATGTCGTAATCGGAAACTTTCTCCTTAGGAAGTTTGCTCACGAAAGAGTCGAAAGGAACTTCGCCGATCATCTCCTTGTCGTTGCCCACACATACGAAGTAATTATCACACTCGAGAGGCTTGCCGTTAACGGCCATTCCGAATGGAATGCGAGGCTTTTTCGGGAAGACGTATTCCACGTCAGACATGATGGCATAGCATCCCTTGACGTTGTTGTCTTTTTTGTAGAAATTTACGCCTGAATAGAAAGCGTCGATATCCTGCTTGGAAACGAGCCACTTGTCGAATTCGGACGGATCGGAATCAAAGAGCTTAGCTTCGTCGATGCCCATGTAAAGCGGCCAGAAAGCACCAAAGACGCAGAATGAATCCGCCTTGCCGTTGATGATATTTTGGGAAGCCGTCTGTAAGGATTCCAGATTGAATTTCTTGATATTTTCCTCGTTAGCCGCGAAGACTTCGGCAGGCATATATTCCTTGGCCTGATTTCTTACTGATGCTCTCCACTCGGTTGCAACTCTCTTAACGAGCTCAACGAAAAGCTCCACATCGTAAGTTGCGGCCGGCATATTGAGAGAAACCGTGACCTTATATCTGTCCTTCGGATCGAGGTTGACGATTATTCCTCTGCCCGGTTTTTTAGGGTTAAATGCGACCATGGTATTGCTCGGTCTTCCTGAGACAAAGCGCCAGTTCTCATCATAAGAACCGATAACAAGGTCATCTCCGACTATCATTTTCAAGGAAAGATCCATGTCCTTGGATTGATTGATTATATCTACTGAAACTGCCATTTCACATCCTCCGTTCAAGGTGATTGTTTGATTATAACACTTTTAACTGTCGTATATGGTAAAATATTGTGATCGAAGATTGAGAGGGAATGCATATGATACCGTTTAACAAAGCATCGATTACCGATGTAGAAGTCAAGTATGTCACGGATGCCCTCCTGAACGGCAAGAGCTCAGGTGACGGCAAATATACAAAATTAGTCTGTGATGAGTTCAAAAAGCGGTTCGGCATCGAGAATATCCTTCTTACGACTTCCGGAACCACGGCTCTCGAGATGGCATCGATCCTGGCTGATCTTAAGCCGGGCGACGACGTCATAGTCCCTTCATTCACATTTTCTTCCACAGCAAATTCATTCATGTTAAGGGGTGCAAATCCTGTCTTTTGTGATATCCGAAAAGACACGATGAACATCGATGAGACAAAGATAGAAGATCTCATCACCCCAAAGACAAAAGCAATATATACAGTTGATTACGCAGGTATCCCATGCGACATGGACGTCATAAATGACATAGCAAAAAGACACGGTCTCCTCGTTATCGAAGATGCCGCTCAGGCAGTCGGTTCCAAATACAAAGGAAGGTATGCGGGAACCCTCTCCCCGTTCGGCTGTTACAGTTTCCACGAGACAAAGAACTATGTCATGGGCGAAGGCGGAGGCCTCGTCATAAACGACGCTTCCTACATGGACCGCGCCGAGATAGTAAGAGAAAAAGGAACCAACCGCCGTCAGGTATTAAACGGCATGGTCGACAAATATACTTGGCACGATATCGGATCTTCTTTCCTTCCGTCAGACATCCTTGCCGCCATCATGTACGGTCAGATGATGCGCTACGACGAGATCATGGAAAAGAGGATGACAGTCTGGAACAGATATGCCGAAGAACTTAAAGATCTCGAGCAAAGTGAAAAGCTCGTTCTTCCTATCGTTCCTGAGTACGTTGATCATAACGCTCATATGTTCAACATCATCCTTCCGACGGCTCAGATCAGGACTGATCTTGTTGCAAAGCTTAAGGCAAATGATGTTTATGCATATATCTGCTATGTGCCTTTGCACTCAGCTCCTCTCGGAATAAAGCTCGGTTATAAGCCGGAGCAGTGTCCTGTGACAGAAGACTACGGCGAGCGCGTTCTGCGTCTGCCTTTGTACGCTGACATGACTTCAGATGATACGTCAAAAGTCATCGAGCTGATACATGATATTCTCTCGTGATTTTCGAAAAGGAGGATGACGCCAATGATCAATCTCGGAATAATCGGTTGCGCGGAAATAGCGTTCAGACGTTTTATACCTGCTTCACTTCAGGTAAGCGAGCTCAAAGCTGTCGCCGTTGCCGAGGAATATGCTCCCGATAAGCTCGAGCAGTTCGAGGAGACTTACGGCATCGAAGGTTACCGTAGTTTCGACAAGATCTTGGGTGATCCTGCTATCGAAGCAGTCTATATCCCTCAGCCGCCTGCCCTCCACTACAAGTGGGCAAAGAAAGCTCTCGAGGCAGGAAAACACGTGCTCGTTGAAAAGCCGTCAACGACTTCCTACGAAGATACGGCGGATCTCGTAAATACCGCAAGAAAAAAAGGTCTAGCTCTTCACGAAAACTATATGTTCGCATACCATTCACAGATCAAGCAGATCAAAAAGATGCTGGATGAGAAGGTCATCGGTGACGTGCGCCAGATCTCTGCTCAGTTCGGTTTTCCGATGAGAGAGAAAAATGATTTCAGATACAACAAAGAACTCGGCGGCGGTGCGCTGCTGGACGCAGGCGGATATACTCTTAAGCTCGCGACTATCCTTCTCGGCGATTCGATAAAAGTCGATTCCGCACACCTCAATAACATGGACGGATTTGAAGTCGATATGTACGGAAACGTTTCTGTTTCAAATGACGAAGGAACCGTGTGCTTCCTGGGATTCGGAATGGACTGCAGCTACAGATGTTCACTGGAAGTATGGGGCAGCAAGGGACGCCTTTATACCAACCGCATCTTCACTGCTCCTGAGACTTTGGAGCCTGTCGTATATATCGAGACCGCTGACGGAACTATTGAAAAGACACTCGACAAGGATATGCACTTTAAGCATTCCATCGAAAGATTCGTAGCTGAGATCAGTTCTTCCGAAGAGCGAGAGAAGATGTATGATGAAATGCTCCTTCAGGCAAAACTCGTGGACGATGTTCGCATCAAAAGTGAGGGTAAGATATGAGTCTTTTATATGAACTGATAAGGTCATGGAACGCCAAGGAAGGTAACGTTAATTCCACGAAGGATATCCTCGACTGGGTCGATAAGAGAAACAAGACCTTGAAAGTCGACATCAAAAAAGTTCCGTTTCCGAAGGACGGTTTCTGGTTCTTCGATGAAAAGGACGGCTTCATAAGAAACAAGAACAATTCATTTTTTCAGTTGGCAGGTTTCCGTCAGACGGATGGCGATAAAGTCATCTGCGAGCAGCCGATGATCATCCAAAATGAGATCGGGTATCTTGGCATAATCTGCAAGATGATAAACGGTACATTGAACTTTCTGATGCAGGCAAAGATCGAACCGGGTAACGTTAACGTTATACAGATCTCACCTACCATCCAGGCGACGAAGAGCAACTTCACTCAGGCTCACGGCGGCAAGGCTCCTGCGTACCTGGAGTTTTTCTCGCATGCTTCGGATTACGACATCATCATAGATCAGATCCAGTCTGAGCAGTCGTCCAGGTTTTTTCGAAAAAGAAACCGCAACATATTGATATATGTAGGCGACGCGGAAGTCGAAGTTTTGGACAGCCACAAGTGGATGACGTTAGGACAGATAAAAGAACTCATGAAGTATCCGAACCTCGTCAACATGGACACGAGAACGGTACTTTCGTGCATACCGTTTTCGATAATGAAACCGGAAGAAAACGAGGCAGAACAGATCCGCGGACTGTTCAATGACCAGGCGCTTTTTAAGTCTGTTTTCGAGAAAGAAAATGACCTGCCGGAGATCTTTAATTACATCAATAATTTTAAGATGTACAGCGATATCAAGTCGGAACTTATTCCGCTTCGCGAGCTTACGGACTGGACGATCACCGATAGCGAGATCGTTTGCAACAAGCCGTATGATTTTAAGGTGATCCACTGTCAGATCGAGATCGAAGGAAGAGAAGTTCGATGCTGGGACCAGCCGCTCGTAGAAGCCCTCGGAAAAGCGGTCTTCGGACTATTCACCTGTGTCATTGACGGAACCAGATATTTCCTCGTTAAGGCTAAGCCGGAAGTCGGTTGTTTTGACGGGATCGAGCTGGGACCTGTGGTTCAGATGGAGCCTTCAAATCCGGGAAATGATCTTGATGAGATCGAGACGATCTTCATGGATAAACTTCAGAAAAACGAAGGCGTTATGAAAGACGTTATCCTCTCTGAAGAAGGCGGTCGTTTCTATCACGAAGAAAACAGAAATGTCATCATCGAGATCGATAAGAATGAGTTGCCGGCTCTTCCGGAGAATTATTTCTGGGTACGTTATTCGACATTGAACAACATGGTCCAGTTCAATAATTTCCTTAACATACAACTTAGGAATCTGATGTCGCTTTTGGATATTTAAATCGATAAAAACGGGGCTGCCACTTAGTAAGTGACAACCCCAAATTTTTACTCAACATTCTTAAGTGCTTCGGTCATCGGGACCTTACGGATCCTCATGAAGTCAATGACGGCTACGACCAGATATCCGAGGAAAACATATACGATCATCTTAATGATCGACAGTTTTCCGACGTAGAAATCAAACCA
>CAMYXL010000049.1 GCA_947303255.1 uncultured Clostridia bacterium
CAATTACGCCTGAGACCAGCGCTTCTTTTCGAGCATCCTGTATGTAAGGAAGAGGAAGAAGAATGCAAAACTCAAACAATAAATGACAGATACTACATTAAAGATATGCATGTTTGTGGTATCTATTCTGTTCATAGGATCAAGCCAATTAAAAGCATATGTAATAGCATTTCTTACAGATGTGAGCGTGGTATTTTTTGGCTTTCCGAAGATTCCCATAAGAGAAATGATTCCGGAAGACAAGAAAGAACCGATCGTCGGTAAGAGCTGGATTATGAGAATAAACACAAAGGATACAATGGCAGAGATAATCTGGCTTTCAGAGAGTGATGAAGCAAAAATTCCGACGGCAACATACAAAAATACCATGCAGAAAAATACTACTGTAGCTGATAAGACAGATAATCCGATAACACCGCCATATAACTTGGTTACTATTATCTGAACAATGATCGTGGAATAGAAAACACCGAAAAGACTAACAGCAGCGAAATATTTGCCTAAAACGACCTTATAAAGAGGAATCGGTGCTGTGTAGTAGATAACATCAGTTCCCCTCTTCTTATCTTCAGAAAGAAGACCCATTGTAACAATAGGGATAATAACAAGGAAAAAACTGCAAAGTCTGATAATGATACTTGTCATGTTGATCGTAGCTACCTTAAAGGCAGAAGAAAACATAAAGCCTGAAAGGAATGCAAAAAGTGCAAAAGCGATATAACCAACAGGAGATTTGAAGTAAGAAAGAAATTCTCTTTTGAAAACTGCCAACATAATAAACCCTCCATTAACCTTCCTGAGTAATGCTCAGGAATACTTCTTCAAGAGAAGCCTCAAGAGATCTCATCTCGATAATAGGACAATTGAGCTTTGACATCGTGTAGAAAACAGATGTCCTGACATCATTGTTATTAACAACCGTCAGCTCAACCTGACCGACTTCAGGATTCTTGGATTCTCTGATGAAGGAATCCTTAACTCCCGGAATAGCCCTTAATGTATTACTTACAGCCTTAGAATCGCCTCTGAAAGCAACAAGAAGCTTGGAAGTTTCCTTGAGTTTGTTGGAAATACCGTCCAAAGTATCTATAGCAGCTACTTTTCCCTTGTTGATGATTACAACACGGTCGCAGACTGCCTGTATCTCAGAAAGGATGTGTGAACTGATAATGATCGTATGATTCTTAGCAAGAAGTCTAATAAGCTTACGGATCTCACGGATCTGATTAGGGTCAAGACCAACTGTAGGCTCATCAAGGATAAGGATCTCAGGATTTCCTACCATGGCCTGAGCGATACCTACACGCTGCTTATAACCTTTTGAAAGATTCTTGATAAGTCTGTCAGCTACATCGACGATCTTAACAAGTGCCATTATCTTTGCAAGATGAGAAGCTCTGTCTTTTGACGGAACTCCCTTAATATCACACATAAAGTTCAGATACTCTACAACTGTCATATCCAAGTAAAGCGGTGGAAGCTCAGGAAGATATCCGATAGATTTCTTAGCAAGTTCCGGTTCTTCAAGGATATCGTGACCGTTAATAACGACCGATCCGGATGAAGAGGACAAATATCCTGTAATAATATTCATCGTCGTTGACTTACCTGCACCGTTAGGTCCAAGAAATCCTAATACCTCACCTTTATTAACGGTAAATGATATTCCGTTAACTGCTACTTTGTTTCCGTAACGCTTAACAAGATTCTTTATCTCAATCATTATTTGCCCTCCAGATTAAAGACATTCGTATATTATAATATAAAACCTCAACATTTAAAAATTCTTGTTATCTGCATTTAAAAATAAAAACTTTTGTTCCATCTCCCTTATAACCAAAGATCGTATCGGCACCATCCTCCTTGGAATAATATAGATCAACTTTCTCACCGCTGAGAACCTCAGCATGATAGTTGATGTCGAATTTTTTTACAGAATAAAGATCTACACCAAGTTTATAGAGAGCATCGTAAGCCCAAGCTATATATCTGGTGTTATTAACATGGTCATTATGATCCAATTCGGAATAATCAGCGAATTTGGTTATTACAGGAGAACCAAGATCTTCAAGATTATTAGGAAATCTCAGCTTAGGAGCACTGTAATCCAAAGCAAGCCTGTCCCACTGAGGATCCAATATCTTACCCTCAGTCTGATCTCTGAAAACATCATCAACCAGATTTGGTCTGACAGGACTATGGTTTTCATTATTTGCAACGATCCACTCTGAACATGCTCTACCGATCTCATTTCCTTCATTATCGAAAACAGAATAATCCCTGCGCCAGAAGATACCTCTGGTACCGCAGCCCCAGGTTCTAACCTTAAAATTCTCTTTCCAAGCAGGAAATCTGTCCATCTCAACAGACATTCTGAGTATTATCCAACAGAAACCGTTTTTCTTTAGAGAAGGTGTATCCATTCCATAATCAAATACGCCATCTTCTGCAACTTCCTGAAAATCACCGGTAAGCACCGAAGGAAATATCAGATCATCACGTGAACATTCGTGACATTCAACCCTGTAATTTCTTTCTGCATAATTCGGAAAACTCATTCTTCATCTTCCTTCTTTTCTACTATTCTCATAAAATGAGTATTTCTTGGATTGTATCTTCTAAAAGCCTTATACATCTTCTCCTGGAACTCAAAGATGACAATATACTTTATTCCGTCAGACTCAACAAGACAGTACCAATTGGAGTCTGTTTTATCAAAATCCTTGTGTCTGGTAGCATTAAGATGTAACGAAGCTTCCTTATAGTCGCTGTCAAAATTATCACCTGTAACAGGAGCGATCCTTTTGCATTCTTTTATATTAAAATCAGCCAAAAGCTCTCTTTTAGTCTCTCCGAGGATTCTTGAAACAGTAAAATTATCGTTGGTAATTGATGTCTCATATTCGATATTCTGTCTCTTATTTATCAGAAAACACAGAAATCCGAGTCCGAAAGAAATAACTCCCGTAAAGAAAATAACGTTGATTCCTAATAAAATCGGGATAACATTTATGAACACAATAAGGACAATACAAAGCGCAATACTGCAGACCGTAAATATTGAATTAGCGGCGTTTCTCTCCCTTTTTACAAAGTTCTCTACATATATATCGTCAATCAACTCAATAGTCTCCCATCATTAACATCTTTCGTATATTAACATAACATCATATAAGCATAAACTCAAAATATGTTAACAAACTTTTAATAAAAAGAGGTCATTCCGCTAAGCGGAACAACCTCTTTAGAGTAAAAATCAAAGATTAATACATTCCCGGTGCCTGAGCTGGCATTGGTGGCTCCGGTTCAGGAATATCTGTAACTACTGCCTCAGTTGTAAGAAGCGTAGAAGATACGGATGCAGCATTCTGAAGTGCTGAACGTGTAACCTTAGCAGGATCTACGATACCTGCCTTAAACATATCAACATAAACATCATTCAATGCATCATATCCGATACCAGGCTTCTTGTTCTTGATCTGATCGCAGATGACACTGCCGTCAACACCGGCGTTAGTAGCGATCTGACGAACAGGCTCCTCGAGAGCACGAAGAACGATAGATACACCTGTCTTTACGTCACCTTCAACTGTATCGAGCAATGCAGCAACTGCAGGGATAGCATTGATAAATGCTGTTCCGCCGCCAGGAACGATACCTTCTTCAACAGCTGCCTTTGTAGCTGCGAGAGCATCCTCGATACGGAGTTTCTTTTCTTTCATTTCTGTCTCTGTAGCTGCACCAACCTTGATAACAGCAACACCGCCGGAAAGCTTAGCAAGTCTTTCCTGGAGCTTCTCTTTGTCAAATTCAGATGTTGTTTCTTCGATCTGAACCTTGATCTGGTTAGCACGAGCCTTGATATCCTTCTGGGAACCGCTACCGTCAACGATAATGGTGTTATCCTTTGTAACCTTAACCTGATGAGCACGGCCAAGCTGTTCGATAGTTGTATCCTTAAGTTCTCTGCCGAGATCAGATGTGATAACTTCACCGCCTGTAAGAATAGCGATATCTTCGAGCATTGCCTTACGTCTGTCACCGAAGCCAGGAGCCTTAACACCGATACATGTAAATGTTCCACGGAGCTTATTGAGGATCAATGTAGCAAGAGCATCACCTTCGATGTCCTCTGCAATGATCAAGAGTTTCTTGCCCTGCTGAGCGATCGGCTCCAAAACAGGAAGAACATCCTGAATGTTTGTGATCTTCTTATCTGTGATGAGAATGTAAGGTTCATCAAGAACAGCTTCCATCTTGTCCATGTCTGTAGCCATGTAAGATGAGAGATATCCTCTGTCAAACTGCATACCCTCAACAACCTCAAGGGATGTACCCATTGTCTTGCTCTCCTCAACTGTGATTACACCGTCAGATGTAACCTTATCCATTGCCTCGGAAATAAGCTCACCGATATATTCGTCACCGGCAGAAATTGCAGCAACCTTAGCGATATCCTTGGAACCGTTTACCTTCTTTGCACTAGCAAGAACCTCAGATACAGCTTTATCAACTGCCATTGAGATACCCTTACGAAGGATGATAGGGTTAGCTCCAGCTGCAACATTCTTCATTCCTTCACGGATAATTGCCTGAGCAAGGAGTGTAGCTGTTGTTGTACCGTCACCTGCTACATCATTTGTCTTGGAAGCAACTTCCTTAACAAGCTGAGCACCGGCATTTTCAAATCTGTCTTCCAATTCGATCTCTTTTGCGATAGTAACACCATCGTTAGTGATCAATGGAGCTCCGTATTTCTTATCGAGAACTACATTTCTGCCTTTAGGTCCGAGAGTAACCTTAACTGTATTAGCTACCTTGTTAACGCCGATCTCTAATGACTTTCTGGCATCCTCTGCATATTTAATATCTTTTGCCATTTCTATCACTCCTTATATGATTATTCAACGATAGCAAGAATATCATCCTGACGAACAATGATGATCTCTTCTCCGTCGATCTTTACTGTAGTACCTGCGTAATCACGAACGATTACCTTCTGGCCTTTTTTAACTTCCATCTTTATCTCAACGCCATCAACAGTTCCACCAGGACCAACTGCGATGATCTCAGCAATCTGAGGTTTCTCCTGTGCACTTGAAGTAAGAACGATACCGCTCTTAGTTGTCTCTTCTGCCTGAAGCTTCTTAATAACTACCTTATCTCCTAAAGGCTTAACTGTCATACTGCATGACCTCCCTTTGAAAATCTTAGATTAGCACTCATGTACTCCGAGTGCCAACGCAAATAATATAACCCTAGAGAAATAGGATGTCAATACGAATATCAAAAAAAGTCAAAAAGTGTTTTCGAAAAGAAAAAAGGACTGATAAAGTATCAGTCCTTGATTGTTTTTAACCTGAAATGTGAGCCTCAAGATCGAAGTCTGTCGGACACTTTTCATTGCTCGGCGCACTAGGTATCTCATCTACCGGATCAAAGTCCGTTGTCTCACCGTAGAAGAACATCTGTACATAAGGAATAGTCATGTTCCAGTTGTTTCTGATACTCCACTCATCACCGTACATACCGGAATTGAAGAAACCTTCAAGTGGAAGCTGCAGATACTCGATGTGAGCATTGCTGAGCGACGGGAGGAATTCAAGAGCATATTCTTCAATGCTGTCCTTGTCGATATTGGTCTTAAGCATACCAAGGATCTCAGGCAAACATGTTGCCTTCTTAGCCGCGCTCATTCCTGTGAACTGGCTCATAAGGCTTCTAAGGACTTCAACCTGTCTCTGGGAACGCTCATAGTCTCCGTTACCTACATGTCTGATACGTGCATAAGCAACAGCCTGACGGCCGTTAACCCAAATGTAACCTGTCTGATTAACCTGCTGGAAATCCGAAGCATATCCAGCTATGCTGTTGATCTCAGCCAAGTTATCATTAAGTCCTGCAGGACTGTAAAGCTCGGAGCTGGTAACGTCGATATATACACCGCCTACGGCATCTATAACACCGGCCATATTTATGAAGTTAACATAAGCATATCCGTCGATGGAGATTCTTAACGTGTTTTCGATAGTAAGCTGCAGGAGCTCCGGACCGCCCTGAGACATAGCAGCATTGATCTTCATCGGATTCTTGTAACCCGGAACATAAGCATATGAGTCACGGGCAACTGAAACAAGCTTGATCGAACCTGATGAACTGTCTATGGACATGATCATGATAACGTCAGCCAAACCGCCCTTGCCGTCACTCTGGTAATTCTTGGAACGGCTGTCGATACCGATCAACAGGAAGTTATGAATGGAATCATCTTCGATGACAGGTATATCAGGTTTCAATTCTTCCCTGAGCTTGGAGATCTCAACGACCTCACCTTCATCATTTACGAAAGATACATTCTGCTCAGGCTCAATATAATCAATCTGATTCAAAAGGTACTCTTTGTACCAGAAACCAAACAGGACTACACCGATCAAAAGACCAAGGATTCCCATTCCGCAATAAAGAAGGATCTTATTACGAAGCTTCCTCTTCTTTCTTTTCTTGGCAATGTAATCATCAACTGCAGCAGTCTCTGACTTAAAACTGCCTGCGTTATAAGGCTTAGTCTCGCTCTTCTCCTCATAACTGAATTTGTTCTCAACAACTCTCTTCTCAGTCGGGAGTTTCTCTTCTCTAATGTTCACACCTGTGGAAGGAGCATCCGTCTTCCTCACGGACACACTATTATCAGGCATTTTGCGTTCCGGTTTTCTGCTGTTGCCCGGAAAAATCAACTCGTTATTTCCCAAATCTTTACTCCTTTATTCTAATCCGTGAGGATTCATGGTCTGCCAACGCCAAGAATCTTCACACATTTTGTCAATACCGTATTTAGTCTTAAAGCCTAATACTTCATTAGCCTTTGTAGGATCGGCATAACTAACAGGAAGATCGCCTTCTCTCCTAGGAGCGAATTTGTAATTGATCTTCTTTCCACAGGCCTTTTCATAGGCAGTAATAACCTGAGAAACAGAATAGCCATTACCGGTTCCCAGATTAAAGACGTATCTACCACCGTTTTTTGTTGCAACATAATCAAGAGCTTTTACATGACCGTCTGCAAGATCGCAAACATGTATGTAATCTCTAATGCATGTTCCGTCCGGAGTATCATAATCATTTCCGAAAACATTAAGACAATCTACCATTCCGGCAGCTGCTCTTGCTACATTCGGGAACAAGTTATTTGGAATACCTTGCGGATCTTCGCCCAAAAGGCCGCTCTCATGTGCACCTACCGGATTAAAATATCTGAGAAGGACTACATTCAGAGACGGTTCACTATAAGCTATATCAGAAAGGATCCTCTCGATCATCCATTTTGTCCAGCCATACGGATTTGTGCATTCACCAAGAGGGCTGTCCTCGGAAAGCGGAACCTTACCCGTGGAACCATAAACAGTAGCTGAAGAACTGAAAACGATGTTCTTAACATCAAACTCCTTCATAAGCTCCACAACAGTAAGGATACTGTCAATATTATTCCTGTAGTATGCTGCAGGTATCTTTACTGATTCCCCGACAGCCTTAAGACCTGCAAAATGAATTACAGAATCAATCTTATTTTCTTCGAATACCTTACGCAGAGCTTCTTTATCGCAACAATCGATCTCATAGAACTTTACTTCTTTTCCTGTAATCTTGAAGATCCTGTTGCAAGCTTCTTTTTTACTATTATATAAATTGTCTACTATGATCACATCATATCCGGATTCGATAAGCGAAACACAAGTATGCGAACCAATAAAACCTGTGCCGCCTGTAACTAATACTGTACTCATAGTTCCTCCATCTTATCAATTTATAAACAAATCGATTGTATACTAACATTTTCAAATAAACAAATGATTTTTCCTTACATTTACGTAAGACACATCAATAACATACTCATTTTCTTAATTTCCACAAGTTTTCACCAATTTACTATGTGTAATATTAAAATTTATTATAAAATCTTTTCGATGGGAGGTTTTCAACCACATGGATAAGATCATTTATATTGCCGACGACGACAACAACATCAGAAATCTTCTTAAGCAGTTCTTGGATCGTGAAGGATTCAATTGCTTGGGTTTCGAGACAGGTGACGACCTCCTGAAGAAGTTTATATCTGATCCTTGTGATCTTGTTATCCTTGACGTAATGATGCCGGGTCGTGACGGATTCTTTATCTGCAGCGAAATCAGAAAGATCAGCAATGTCCCGATCATTATGCTTACGGCACGCGACAGTGATTCCGATTATATCGAAGGTCTTAATATGGGTAGTGATGACTATTTTACCAAGCCGTTCTCCCCTGTTAAGCTCGTTACTAAGGTCAAATCTATCCTTCAAAGAAGAGAAGCTGTCCAGGAAAACAAGGAACTTGATTCTTCTACACTTACATTTGCAGATATCAGTTTGAATATTAAGAACAAGACTGCAACACTTAAAGATGATGAACTTCAGCTTACTCCGAATGAGTATGCACTTCTTTCTTATCTGATCATTAATAAAGACAGAGCTATTCCTAGAATGGAACTTCTTGATAAAATTTGGGGGTACGAGACTGAGGTCGAGACCAGAGTTGCTGACGATACAGTTAAGCGTCTTCGTAAGAAGATTATAGATTCTGATGCATTGATCTCGACAGTATGGGGTTACGGTTTTAGATTGGAAAACAAAAACGAAGCTAAATCTGAATAATACTTAAGAGGTACCCTTGATGTCCATCTTCAAGCAAAAGGATAACGGGACGAATAAAGCCGCCAAATCCACTAAAAAGCGCTTACTTAAGACACCTATAGCGCTTCACTTCTATTCGGCTTTCTCGGTTATCATCATTTTCTTCTTCATCAGTTTTAACTACGCTTTCGCAAAGTATTATGCGAGAGATATCGATAGTGAGTGTTCAAACCGTATCGATTCTGCTATCAGTTCCACGAAAGTTCTTTCCGATGCATTTGCAAATACTCTTTCTCCTGAGGATTATGACTCTCAGGAAGATCTTCGTGATGAGCTTATCAATCTGATCATCTATTCTGCAGATGTATCAAACGAAAAGACCAATCTGGTTCTTTTCTACGAAGATGAGACAAATGACAGTGCCGTAGACAAGTACACAGTCCTCTGGCCGACATATAATACCTATAATATCGGTTACACTGACAAAACAAAGGAATTATATAGATCTTTTAGAGATATTGAAACAGGCGGTTCTTCAGACTCTATTTCCAGAACCAAGGAGATCCTCAAAGAGATCATCGAGAAAAACGGTATCCAGACAAAAAAGAAGGAAAACCGCAAGATCATGATAAACGGCAGAACTTATATGTACCGTTTTGCCACACTTCAAAGTAAATCTGATAATGAAGTAGTAGATAATTACTACATTCTCTTCTACATTGATACAACATCAAACATGGAGAATGTTAATAAGATCCTTTTCAGGATCACTGTCATAGCTATTATCATCGCCGGTGTTCTGAGTATCATCATCTCATTCCCTATCCTTGAATCAACCAGACGACTTTCAAAATTCGCCAACAGGATCAGAAAAGGAGACTTCGATACATATAACGGATCTATCGCCAGCCGAGAACTGAATGAGCTTAGAAATACCATGAACCAGATGGCAACAAAGCTCAAGGAGAATGATAAAGAGCAAAAGACATTCTTCCAAAACGCATCTCATGAGCTGCGAACTCCTTTGATGTCCATACAAGGCTATGCCGAGGGTATGAAATACGATATCATCGACAAAAATGAAGGTGTTGATGTCATAATCTCCGAATCTTCAAGACTTTCAAACATGGTAGAAAACCTCTTATCAATCTCGAAAATGGATCTTTCCGCCTCAAACAACTATGAGGTCAAAAAGCAGATCGTCAATGTTTACGAGATGCTGGGAATCACGATCGATAAGATCAGAGGAAGCTTCCTGCTTACTGATAAGGAATTAATTAATAATATATCTATTAAGAGTAACGTTCACATTTTGGCTAATGAAAATGATATTTTCAGAATGCTCGAAAACATTTTCTCCAACTGTCTGAGATATGCAAATAAAGTAGTTACCTTCAATTGCTATTCGACCAAAGAGCATGTTGTTTTCGAGATCTCGGATGATGGTCCGGGAATCAGTGATGAAGTAATGGCACACCTTTTCGAGAGATTTGCCAAAGGAAGCGACGGTAAACACGGTATCGGTCTTGCACTCGTTAAATCGATTGCCACGGAACATAACGGTACGGTTGAAGCAGGAAACAAAGAAGAAGGCGGTGCGATCTTTAAAGTTAAGATCCCTATCATTGAACCAACTGAACAGTTGAGCCACAAAAACAAGAATAAGTAATCAAAAAGGGATAGCCCTATAGGACTATCCCTTTACTTTTCATATTGTTTGCAGGACCTTATTTCTCGATCTTCATTCCTGAGAGGAACGCATTGATGAATCCGTCCAGGTTTCCATCCATAACGGAATCAACATCAACCACTTCGTATCCTGTACGGTGGTCCTTAACCATTGTATAAGGACAGAAAACATAAGATCTGATCTGTGAACCCCATGCGATATCAAGCTGATTACCCTTAAGGTCTTCGATCTTTTCCATCTGAGCTGCCTGAGCCAATGCAAAGAGCTTAGCTTTGAGCATGTTCATTGCTGTCTCTCTGTTCTGGATCTGTGAACGCTCTGACTGACAAGCAACTACACAACCTGTAGGAATATGAGTGATACGGACAGCTGAGTCTGTCTTATTAATGTGCTGACCACCCTTACCAGTAGCACGATATGTATCAACACGAAGATCAGACGGATCGATCTTGATATCGATGGTATCATCAAGTTCCGGCATTACTTCACAGGAAGCAAAGGATGTGTGTCTACGTCCGGAAGCGTCAAATGGAGAGATTCTTACAAGTCTGTGGACACCGATCTCTGATCTTAAGAAACCATAGGCGTTCTCACCTGTTACCATTATGGAACAACTCTTGATACCTGCTTCATCTCCGTCAAGATACTCAAGCACCTTTACTTCGAAATCATGCATTTCACTCCAACGAGTGTACATACGGTAAAGCATGCTAACCCAGTCCTGAGCCTCTGTTCCACCTGCACCTGCATGAAGAGTAAGGATCGCATTATTCTTATCATACTCACCTGTAAGCAAGGTCTCGAGACGCATCTTTTCGAAGTCATGCTTAAATGTCTCAACGCCTTCCTTAAGTTCTTCAAGAGTATCAGTATCTTCAGCTTCATTTCCGAGTTCGCAGAGTGCCAAAAGGTCTTCTCTCTCAGTAGCTAGGGTGTTAAAAGACTCTACCTTCTTTTGAAGTCTCTTAAGATTTGTCTGAAGTTTCTGTGCCTTATCAACATCATTCCAGAAATCAGGTTCCTGAGTTCTTGCTTCAAGCTCACTGATCTCTACCATCGTGTGCTCAATATGAAGTGATTCACGAAGTGTTGCAACAGGTTCCTTGTAAGACTCCAGATCAAGTCTTATATTATCGTACTCAAGCATTATACTTTCCTTCCTTAAGCTCTTTTACAAATTCTGCAAGTCTTTCCATTGCAGTATTAATCGATTCCATAGATGCAGCATAACTTATTCTTACATAGCCCTCACCACATTCACCGAAAGCATTTCCGGGAACAATGGCAACATGCTTTTCTCTAAGAAAAGTCTCACAAAACTCTTCAGATGACAATCCGAGTCCCTTTATGGACGGGAACGCATAGAAAGCACCTGAAGGAGTAAAACACTCAAGACCTGCATCTTTAAGGCCCTGGATGATAACTCTTCTTCTGTGATTATATTCATCCTTCATCTCATCGACATAGGATAAACCGTTCTTAAGTGCGTCTATAATAGCGAACTGGCTCATAGACGGTGAACACATAATACAATACTGATGTATCTTCGTAACAGCAGCAACCAAAGACCTGTTACCTAAAACATAACCAAGTCTCCAACCTGTCATAGCAAAGGATTTGGAAAAACCGTTGATCATGATGACTCTGTCTTTTATATCTTCAAACTGTACAAGTGAGCTTGGCTTATCTTCTACATAATTAAGTTCAGCATATAGCTCATCGGATATTACGAAAATATCAGGATGCTTAAGAAGGACATCACGGATCTTGGACAGATCCTCTTTTGTCATGATCGCACCTGTAGGATTGCTCGGATAACCAAGAATGATGTACTTTGTCTTATCCGTGATCTTAGCCTCAAGCTCTTCAGGTTGAAGTTTGAAATCATTCTCAGGCTTTGTCTCAACTACGACCGGAACACCGTGTGCAAAAGCAACGGTAGCCTTATAAGCAACAAAGCATGGCTCAACGATGATTACTTCATCACCAGGATTAATGAGAGCTCTGGCAACAAGATCCAAACCTTCACTACCACCTACAGTAATAAGAATCTCTCCGTTAGGATCATAATCAACTCCGTATCTGTCGGATATATATTTACTTATAGCCTTACGTGAATCAATATAACCGGCATTAGGAGAATAATGAGTATAACCGTCAACAAGTGAATTGATACCGGCTTCTCTTACGTTCCAAGGAGTAACAAAATCCGGCTCACCAATAGACAAAGAGATAACATCTTTCATCTCATTAGCAAGATCAAAAAACCTTCTGATAGCTGAAGGCGGTACTTTTTTAACTACATCGGAAATCTTATCAGAATAATCCATATCAAACCTTCTTATTACAGAATGACAGTCTGTCTGTCATCATTATCGTTTCTGTCAGAAACTATTCCGTCAATCTTATACTTCTTAAGGATAAAGTGTGTCTTTGTAGACAAAACACCCTCCAAAGGTGCGATCTTCTCAGATACGAAGCTTGCAACTTCACGAAGATTATCATCTTCATAGATAAGCATAAGATCATAATCACCGGATACAAGGTAGCAGGAAGCAACCTTATCATACTTACAAAGAAGATTGGCTATATGGTCATATCCCCTGTTTCTCATAGGAGAAAGCTTAACTTCGATCATGGCGATAACAGACTCTTTCTCGGTCTTTTCCCAATTGATCTGTGTTGTATATCCGAGGATTATACCCTCATCGCTCAAAGCCTTAAGCTCAGCCTGAACATCTTCTTCAGTTGTTCCGAGCATTACTGCGATCTCACGTGGACAGAGCTTTGCGTTGTTTTTGATTAACTTGAGCAATTCCATTCTATTGACCATATTATTATCTCCTTATCTATAAAAATTCACCCCGTCAAGAATCTCCGTTTGAAGATTTGAGCGGGGTGAATGAATATCTAAATTTGTCAGATACGTGCTACGCCGCTCTTACGTGCTGCCTCTGCAACCGCTGCGGCTACTGCCTTACCTACGCGTGGATCGAATGCATCCGGGAGGATGTACTCAGGATTGAGCTCAGAGTCAGAAACGATGCCTGCAATAGCATTTGCAGCAGCGATCTTCATCTCATCATTGATGTCAGAAGCTCTTACATCGAGAGCACCACGGAAGATACCAGGGAAAGCAAGAACGTTGTTAACCTGGTTCGGGAAGTCAGAACGACCTGTTGCCATAACAGCAACACCAGCCTTCTTAGCTTCATCAGGAAGGATCTCAGGTACCGGGTTAGCACAAGCAAATACGATAGGATCTTTTGCCATTGTAGCAACCATCTCAGCTGTAAGAACGCCAGGAGCGGAAACACCGATGAATACATCAGCACCAACGATAACGTCCTTAAGGGAACCCTTCTTCATCTTCTTATTTGTGATAGCAGCGATCTCTTCCTTAGCAGGGTTAAGGTTCTCTCTTCCCTGATAGATAGCACCTGTTCTGTCGCAAAGAACTACGTCAGAAAGGCCTCTGGAGATCAAAAGCTTTGTGATAGCTGTAGCAGCTGCACCAGCACCGTTAACAACTACAGAGATCTCTTCGATCTTCTTGCCAACGATCTTCAAAGCGTTTGTGATACCAGCAAGTGTGATAACAGCTGTACCGTGCTGGTCATCGTGGAAGATCGGGATGTCACATCTTTCCTTGAGCTTCTTCTCGATCTCGAAGCATCTAGGAGCAGAAATATCCTCGAGGTTTACGCCGCCGAAAGAACCTGCAAGAAGTGCAACTGTATTAACGATCTCATCAACATCCTTGGAACGGATGCAGAGAGGGAATGCATCAACATCACCGAAAGCCTTGAACAGAGCGCACTTACCTTCCATAACAGGCATACCAGCCTCAGGTCCGATGTCACCCAAACCAAGAACTGCAGTACCGTCTGTAACAACAGCAACAAGGTTATGTCTTCTTGTGTACTTATATGAAAGATCTACGTCCTTGGAGATCTCGAGACAAGGCTCAGCAACTCCAGGTGTATATGCGATAGAAAGCTCTTCCTTTGTTCCAACAGGAGCTCTAGCGATAACTTCGATCTTACCCTTCCATTCGGTATGCTTCTTGATAGCTTCTTGTTTAACGTCCATGATTATTCCTCCACATCATTACGGAAATGTATAAAACTCTTAAGATTTAAGTAGCCTAAATAATAATAAATTATATGTTCGAAAAACACAACAAAACAAAAGCACAAAATAGTTCAAATGATAACGGAAGTATTTGTGATAATTATTTCGTTCCGAAAAGATACAAGGAACCTATCATACGCCCGTAAACAAGGCTTTTGTATATCGTTAGCACTCCGGCAAGCGCGGAAACAATAGTCGTATAGGCATTTCCCGCATCCAAAATGCTAATGAAAAAATTAGCGAAATAAAAAATAAAAAATACCAAAATGAAATTCACTATACACATAGGAGCATTGGTTTTCATAAACTGGAAACCGTGCTTGAACGATCTTCCGAATCCGTAATCACCGGAAATGTAACTGCAGCCGATCATTGAAAGATAGGACATGGCAAGTGCATAGATGATGTAAAACGACTCATGAAGAGAGTTTACGACAGAAAATATAAGCATGAGGAAAAGACACGAAACAACCGTGCTTCTTATGACATCCTTCTTACGTTCAGGGGATTTTCCGGGATGTCTGGTATAGATAAAAACAGCAGCAGTAATAATTGCCAAGGCATGAGCCAGATAGTCATAAGCAATGACACTGAAAAGATAAAGACCACACATCAAGAGGTCTTTGAGCTCAGCATTAGAAACCTGTTGCGTAGGGTTTTCGAGCATTTTCTGATAGATTGCCATGATCTCATCAGTATTAGGATTACCTATCGGGAACATAATAGCCAGGATCATCAACAATGACAGAACAAGGAACACTGTTCGAACGCCCCATTTATTCTTCGTATCGTCAATGTTAAACGCCGAAAAGAATACTTTGATACTCATTATCTCTGTAGCTATCTCCCGAAAATACTATTGCTCTTATAGTGCAACATTTAGATTTTGCACTATATGTACACAAAAAATCAAGTAAAAAACGTATGACGTCTTAACGCATAAAAAAGCTATTGCTTATGATTGACATTTTTACAATAAAGTTGTTTTCAATTATATATATTTTTAATAAAATTGAACGAGCGCGATTATATCATCAAAAAAATCGTTATGTTAGAATACATAACATAATCTCAAAAACGAGGCAGGTATCTATATGATCAATTTTCAGGTTAATCCTAATCTCACGTACATCATTCCACCCGAGAAGCACTCTGAACAGGACATCAAGACGATACTTGAGCAACATAAAGAGATAAGATTCGTATCCCTCGCAGGTATTGACCTTGCAGGTAACGACACAGATGAAAAGATCCCGATCACGGATTTTGTTGAGAATATTGAGAGCTACCTTAACGGTCAGGCAATTGCCACAGACGGTTCTTCCGTTGTACTTCCGGGAATTGCTACATTGAATGACGGTAAAGTAGACCTTACACCGGACCCTGAAGTAGTCTGGTTTGTTGATTACAACTACGAACATATCGATATGGAGACAGGTCTTCCTGTAGGAACACTTCGTATTCCATCATTCCTCTATCACAACGGTGATGCAGTATGTTCCCGTTCAGTTCTTAAGAAGAGCGCTACATACTTCGAAAATAAGCTCATGGAACTTTTCAGAAACGATGCTACTCTTTGCGAAGAGCACGGATTCAATCACGATGATCTCAAGCAGATAAATATCATAATGGCAACAGAGCTCGAATTCTGGGTCAACTCCCCTGACGAGACTGTATCTTCACAGAGACTTTCCATTTCACAAGGTCTTAAGGAATCATACTGGAAGAGAACCAAGGGTGCCGTAAGAACTGCACTCGAGCAGGTTATCATGCTCCTCGACCTCTATGGCTTCAAACCTGAGATGGGCCATAAGGAAGTCGGTGGTGTTAAGGCTGCTATCTCTTCAACAGGTGATTTCCACGGTATCATGGAGCAGCTCGAAGTTGACTGGAAATATTCCGATGCACTTCAGGGCGCTGATTACGAGATCACAGCTCGTATCCTTATCAAAGAGATCTTCCGTATGCATGGTCTTGAGGTAAGCTTTACAGCTAAGCCATTGTACGGAGTTGCCGGTTCCGGTGAGCATACACATGTTAATGCTGTTGCATATCTTAATAACGGCAAGAAGGTTAACCTTTTCGCTCCAAAGGATTTTGAGAACGAGTACTTGAGCCGTATCGGTTGGGGTTCACTTATGGGTATCATGAAGAACTATCAGCTCATCAACCCATTCGTATCTGCTTCCAACGACGCATTCCAGAGACTTAAGCCTGGTTTCGAGGCTCCTACACATGCAGTAGCTTCCATCGGTATGGATGTTAAGACTCCATCTCGTAACAGATCAGTTCTTTTGGGTCTCGTCAGATCACTTGATAATAAGTATGCTACAAGATTCGAGCTCCGCTCACCTAACCCGCATACAAATACATATCTTTGTCTTTCAGCTATTTACCAGTGCATGCTTGACGGTATCAATTATGCAATAACAAACAACAAGTCCATCAAGGACCTCGAGGCTGAGTTTACCAAGCCATTCGGTGAAGAAGCTGATTATCTTGAGAAAGACAGACTCTATCGCTGTGAAGAGGACATTTTCGATAGCATGACAGAAGACGAGAGAGATCACCTCTTTGGCGTACCTCCGGCAACTGTTTATGATTCACTCAAGGATTTCCTCTCATTCGATTCAGGACTCGAGATTCTCTGCGCCGGAGACGTTTTCAGCGATACGATCCTTTCTTCTTATTCACACGCTATGCTCGATATGTGGCAGATGGAGCTCATGGACAGGATCATTCCTTCCAACATCTCACTTCTCCGTAAGGTAGTTAAGCTCCACAACGATTCCAGCACATATGATAATGATGCATGGTCAGATATCGAGAGCATCAAGTTCTCCCTTGCTAAGAACACAGATGAGCACTTCTGCACTTTCGATTCCATTAAGATGGCTATCAGAAATAAGAACCTCAAGGATATCTCTCGTCTCCAGATCAAGATGAATTCAGCTATGGATGAGATCAGATCTCTCTACAAGGAATACAGCGACAATCAGGTTTGATCGGTTAAGTCAGATTAACAATTTATCTTCCTTTCGTGTGATAAAATATTTTTAACAAACGAAGGGAAGATTTTTTATGTTTGGAATCAGTACGCTTAAGTCTGTCTTTATGCAGACATTCGAGACGGGTCTTGAACCCTACGGCTTCAAAAGACTAAAAGGAACTGAGTTTCTTGGAAAACTAATAAATGACGAGATACTTCTCTACATCACCTATGAAAAATGCGGTTCGATCCTTCCCGGAAAGAAAGCATTTAGGATCAAAGTCGGAGCTCAGACAATATACAGCTATGATCTTTCAGAGCATCAATTGCTTTTTGCCTCAAGAGAACTGTTTTTCTTAGCCTATGATAAACCATCTTTGGAACTTGGTATGTTTTATCTTTATGATAAAACTACACTTAACGATGCTGTGGATGATTCCCTTAACGATACGATAAGTGTTGCTATCCCGGAACTTTCAAAGATATGCGACTTAAAGACCTACGTAGATTTTTGTTCGGGGTTAAATTCATCAGATTTCTATAACGCTGATCAGTTATATCGTGATTCCGTAGTCCTTATCCTATCCGATAACCATGACGATTTTTCCAATGTAAAAGCAACCTTGGAAAAATCCATGCTTCGTGCATATAACGGCGACAGTAGTAATCCGTATTACCAGACTGCACTTCGGGATGGTATCAAAAAAATAGATGAAGAACTGATAGCTTCAAGAAACAAAGTCTATTCAAATCCGGATCTTATGGAAAAAGTTAAGGCTGAGGCTAATTCTCGAAAAGAAAAGAATCTGATGATCTTAAAAAGCTATGGATTTTGAGCAACAAAAAAAGAGCTGTCGTTGACAGCTCTTTTAGTTTATTCCATATAGTGTATATAGGATGCTCCGCTCAGCGAACCGATTATCTTATCGATATCCTTATGAGCGATGTCCTTGACGATTATCGCATTCTCAGCAACGTCTTCTGTCTGATAATCATCAAATGCTTTCTTAACGGAATCAATATCATTGCTTCTAACTACAGCAGAGATCTTGATGTCCTCATAATTCTCGACCTTCTCGTCAGAGTTGTACCACTTGGTGATGTGAGCATCCTTATGTCTGTGAAGAGCGGAATCAATGATATCACCTACAACAGCAGAAGCCGTAGCAAGCTTACCGGCGCCCTGACCGTAGAACATGGACTCACCGAGAGCATTACCCTCGACCATGATAGCATTGAAAACTCCGTCAACACCTGAGATGATCGCATTGTGGCTTACGAAATGCGGAGCTACAAAGCAAGCAGGCTTACCGTTAAACGGATGATCGAATCTTGCAAGGAGCTTAACACTGCAGTTAATGGACTCGGCAAAGATGATATCGTTCAATGTGATCTTACTGATACCCTCAGTATGAATGCAATTTGGAGATACATAAGCACCATCCAAAGCAATTGTTGAAAGGATAGATAGCTTACGCTGTGCATCGATACCTTCAACATCAGCTGTAGGATCCTGCTCCGCATAACCCATCTTCTGAGCCTGCTTCAAAGCATCTTCATAAGAAAGACCGGAATCTCTCATGTTCGTTAAGATATAGTTAGTTGTACCGTTAACGATACCTGCGATCCTCATGATCTTGTTAGCAGCGAGACACTTGTGCAAAGGTCGGATGATCGGGATACCGCCGCCAACAGCAGCCTCAAACATGTAGCTGCAGTCGTTCTGTGCTGCGATCTCCATAAGCTCAACGCCGTGTGTAGCAACGAGTTCCTTGTTACTTGTTACTACGCTCTTACCAAGTGACAGAGCTCTCTTTGTATATTCATAAGCGATCCTTGCACCACCAATTGTCTCAACAACGATGGAGATGTCAGGATCACCGAAGAATTCTTCTGCATCATGAGTGATAAGATCTGCAAAAAGGCTGTCCGGGAAATCACGAAGATCCAGGATGCGCTTTACTCTGATCTCTTCACCTACTCTTTTGGCGATCTTGTCGCCGTTCATGTGTATTACTTCGGCAACACCCGAACCAACTACACCAAATCCTAAAATACCAATGTTCTTCATACCGTTATATTCTCCGTTTTATTATTCTCTGCTCAATACTTTACAGGATCTTACGCCTGCAAGCTTGTTGATATCCGACAACAGATCTTCCAATGAACCAAACATGGATGCGGTCTCAAGAGATATGGAAATATCAGCCAATCCGTTG
Source organism: uncultured Clostridia bacterium (assembly GCA_947303255.1). Classification (GTDB taxonomy): domain Bacteria; phylum Bacillota; class Clostridia; order Saccharofermentanales; family Saccharofermentanaceae; genus Saccharofermentans. The sequence continues at coordinate 19,697 of CAMYXL010000049.1, forward strand.
ATCGGGATATTCTGGTTTATCGTTAGGATGTTTGCCCTTGAAGAAGCAACGATGTTAAGGATCGAAGACAAGATGCCCTGAAAGTTCTCAACCGTAATAAGAAGAGTTACCTTCTTACCGTTAGTTGTCTCATAGAAAGGCATTACAGAGTCTTTATACTTATAGTATGCACTTCTTGAAAGGCCAACCTTACGAACAGCTTCATTAACGGAAGCTGATTCACCGACATTAAGCTTCTGCTTAACATCTATAACCTTCAAAAAGACCTCAGGAAGCACATTTTTATCTACGAGATAATACTCTTTGTCGGCGTTGTCCAACATCTGCTATTCTCCTAAACAGTCCACGACTCGCGCACATTTGTACGCGGCTAAAAGATAATAACATTATTGAGACAATTTATCAACCATTGCACGAAGTGCTTTTCCGCGGTGACTTATGCTGTTTTTCTGATCCTTTGTCATCTGTGCTGTAGTCATGCCGAATTCAGGTACATAGAATATCGGATCATATCCGAATCCGCCCTCGCCCATCGGCTTTTCATGGAGCACGCCGCAGCACTCTCCCCTTACCGTAAATGAGCTTCCGTCAGGTCTTACGACTGCGATGGCGCATACGAACTTAGCTGTTCTTTCTTCCTCAGGAACATCCTTGAGCATCTCGAAGATCTTCTTGAATTTCTCTTCATATGTGGAATCCTCTCCGCAAAATCTTGAAGAATAAATGCCCGGAGCTCCGTTAAGAGCATCAATGCAAAGTCCGGAATCATCTGCCATTACGTAATCACCGGTAAGTTCATGCACTGTCTTAGCCTTGATAAGCGCATTCCCTTCAAAAGTATCCGCATCCTCAATGATCTCCGGGTCTATCCCGATCTCCTTCATGGAAACCGCATCAAAATCGGTTCCTTTCAGTATCTCATTGATCTCGCGAACCTTATCTTTATTGCCTGTGGCGATTACGATCCTCATATTACCTCCGTGAATTGTCCTTCTCGAAAAAGATCAATTCATCTCATTTATATATTTACCTACTCGGTCATTGAGATATTGTATCACATCATCAATAGAACGGTCGCCCATATAATAAGGAGCCATCTCTTCATCGATTATGAGTACAATATCCGGATCAGCATAGTTATATCTCGTAACGTCGGAAAGGCACTTTATAAACTCATTCGCCATCTTATCATCAGCTTCTTTATATCCAAAGTAATTCATATCAGACATAAATACGACATTTGAATTAATATCTCTATTGCAAGCCAGGTTATTAGCTTCGATTATCATTGGAAGATAGTATTCCATTACCACTCTGTTTGTACAGATGATATCGAAGTAAGTTCCTGAGTTTTCGGCAAATGATCCATTAAAAAGATAATTGATAAACTTACGGCAGCCGTCTTTCATGTCTGTAGATGAAGCGACAGAAATACTCTCTAAAACATTGAATCGTAATCCTGTCTCATCAACTGACGGAGTTCCTATCAATGTATAATCAGTTTTTTCCGATTTCATACTGTGAACAAAATCGACAAAACCCTTAAGTTTTACATATCGAGCTTCAGGAACAGTCTTAACTGATTTTTCAGTCATAAGATCATCCATCTCAGGTTTTGACGGCACATAATCGTTTTCGAAAAAGTTTTCCTTTGCATATGAAGCTGCTTCTCTGAACTGTTCAGAATCAAAATCAACAGTATCACCGATGGCAGAGTTTACATCAATACAAGACAGAAAGAACCCTCTCTTGTTATAGAATTCCGAATCCGGATAATCGTAAGGAGAGAATCCAGATAGTTTCCCCTGAACGAAGTTGTCGAAGTCAACGAAATTCATGCCCTTACAATCCTGAGAGATATCTTCAACTCTTACTTCCAGACCTTCGACTTCAATGATAACGGGAAGAAAAAAAGATTTGCCATTTGTCTTTGAGGCATCGATTATGTTTTCAAACTGCCTTTCCCGTACATCCTGTTCAAGAAAGTCACTGATATCAAGGAGCAATTCGTCATTCATGGCGGAACTTCTTTGAAGATCTATAACCAGATCAGGTGCTTCCGAGCCCTTAAGTTCCTGAATCAGAGTATATAGTTTTTCAGATTCTTCATCCAAAGAGGATATGTTCCTTCCGCTTTTTACTCCCATATTGTATTTACCCCAGACCCTTATCAGATATTCATTGTCAGTTCTGTTGAAATTAAAGATCGCATCTGAAAGATATTCGGAAAAATATGTATCTAACGGAGCACTGATCTCTATGACTTTTTTGTCAGCATGAGGATTCTTATCCGCCCTTTTCAGAACGGTTATCGTATTTTCCGTAGAATAAAGGTAACCGATCATGCTAAACTTTTCCGTCATAAGGACAGCCTTATCCTCTGAAAACGATAAAACCACAGTTTCATCCTTATAATCAGAAAAAAAAGGAGAATACCAATTATTATCGATCGCAATCTCTGATTGACCCTTTTTCCTGTCATATTTGAAAATATTACCCAAGCTGTCAACTTTCAGGTAATCACCGCCGGAGGTAAAATTAAAATCAGTGATGCTGTTATCTTCAACATCAGCCAAAGATGAATAAGTCACATCAGATACATTTCCGTTTTTTGGATCGATCTCGAAAAAGAACATTTCAGTTTGATCAGCAGACAATGATGAAACGCTTAACTTCTTAGAGTTCGAATTATAAACGCACTGTTCGATCATAAGAATCGAATCAACTCCGGAATGATCCATCTTACTAATGCATTTATTGCCGTCATAGATGAACAGGTCATTGTCGAGTCCATTTTGTCTTGCAATAACGGTATACTTATCACAATTAAACACATCGGAAACTCCGTATTCACCGGACAATGGGTTACCGTCAATATCGGTCAGAGGACTTATATCTTCCATTTTTCCGGATACAAGATCTATCTTTGCGGAACAAAAGGAAAAACCGCTTCCAAGCCCGAATACATCACAAAAGACCGTGGCATTCTTTCCGTTAGAATCCGGATTAACGGATAATATTCTGGATATCTGAGAACCGTTCTGGGTATCTATTGGGATCTGATTTAATTCGTTACCGTTATCATCGTATACCAGAAGAAACGAATCACGTGCATAAGTCTCAAGATTATAGATTATCTCTGCTACATAGACCTTATCACCGCTATATTCAACATAACGGCTCTCGATCATCTCATTTTGGGTAGTATCATAGCCGACATTAAACCTTGTAGTCTCGTACCACGGATCTTCAGCCCTAACAACTTTGTTATCAAGTATGATCTCTTTTTTTCCGCACGCCGAAAACATTGAAACAAAAATAAAGGTTGCCAAAAGTGCCGACATAACTCTGCCGTGTCTCATAAGAATATCCTCCTTTGTCTTACGACAAAACGATTATCCCAACCTCCAAGCTTTGGGATAAAGATTCTTCAAGCTTCCTACACCCTGAAGCTTGGCAAAACCCAGCGGATATGAATCAACGCAGACCACTATATAACCATTTGAAGGTCCGCCTTCCATGTTGATCGTCTCACCCTTCAGATATCTGGTAAGTCGCTCATCGTCACGACCTAAGATAAGTTTTCTCTCTTCGATTATATCATCAAAGTTAAGGGAAATCGCAAGACAATGTGACGGGATAAAGATCCTTTTATCAAATGTCTCCTTGATCTCACCCGGGAAATGTCCCATCTTAACGACCTTAAGCCTGTCGAAAAGGTGCTCATTAACGGGGATCAGATGTATCTTGTTCTTATGGAATACAAACTGCTCATCACAACTTTTGCGAAAAGCCTTATAAGGCTCGTCCTTAAGGATCTCCTTCATGAATGAGAGGAGAGCTTCACGGGATTTGTTGAAAGAATAGTTGTCTGTTCTTTTTCGAGTAGCAAAAGTATAGTCAAATCTGGACTCATGGTCAGATGTGACCTTACGAAGATGCACGCAGAAATGTCCGTCACCTCTTGATAAGTGCGGCCAGATCCTCATGGCACCAGGAAGCCTGTCACAGACCGTGACATCGGTGAGCTCGGGATGAGGGATGATCTCGTAGCCCGGATGAGTCGACATGAATTCCTTTATCATGTCCTCGTCTTCACCCTCGCAGAACGTACAAGTGGAATAAACGAGCTCGCCGCCGACCCTGAGCATCTTATCGGTGCAGTCAAGGATCTGCTTTTGCATAGCCATACAGACCTCAGGACCGAACTTCTCCCAGCTCTTTACTGCAAAAGGATCACGCCTGAACATGCCTTCTCCCGAACAAGGAGCATCAACAAGTATCTTATCGAAAAAGGCGTCGAACCTCTCGCAGAGGTGCTCAGGTGTCTCATTAAGGATAACGGCATTGGTGATTCCCGTTCTCTCAATATTACGAAGAAGAGCCTTGGCACGGTCTTCGTTGATCTCGTTAGCAACAAGAAGGCCCTCACCTTTTAAGTCCTCGCCAAGACGGCATGCTTTACCGCCCGGAGCTGCGCAAAGATCCAATACCATATCGCCCGGCTTTGCAGCCAAGACCTGTGCAGGAAGCATTGCTGAAGGCTCCTGCGGATAATAAACTCCGGCATGATAATAAGGATCTTTACCGGAAGATTCTGTAGTCGTGTAAAAACCTCCGTCACACCATGTGACAGGATCTTTCTCCATACCGAGAGCATCAAGGACCTGGTCAAAAGACTCGACCTTCATCCTGTTGATGCGGATACCCTTAAGAGGTTCTTTATCAAAACTCTCAAAGAAGCCTTCCGACGGGATATCGGAAGACTTCAGAAAATCATTCATTCTATCTGTGAACTCAGAAGGCAGCTTCATAATTCAAGAAACTCGCAGGTCCTGAATGCCAAACGCTTGATGGTATCAACGTCAAACGGTGATGCCAGACCTACTCCCTCCAAGATCTTAAGGAACGTCTCGGTTCCGCCGCACTCACAAAGCTGATTGTACTTGATAAGTGCGCTCTTATAATCGATCTGTGACTCATCCCATAGTTCGAGTGAACAGATATGAGCCAGACAATAGTCAATATAATAGAAAGGCGTCGTGAAGATATGATCCTTCTTCATCCATGCACCACCCATAGCGTGGAACGGATGATCATCATAAATGATGTAAGGCTGATACTTCTCTTCGAGTTTCCTCCATTCAGCGTGTCTCTCATCAGGAGTAAGCTCCGGATTATCGTAGACGATATGCTGATACTCATCGACCATACAGCCGTACGGAAGGAACAAAAGTGCCTGTGTCATGTGAAGTTCGCGGTATGCCTGAGCATTCTCGCCGTAGAACTTTTCCATGTATGGATATGTAAGGAATTCCATTGATGTGGAATGGATCTCACAGGTCTCAAGTGTCGGAGAAAGACACTCAACAAACGGGGAAACCTCTGCACTCTTGATAGCTGCGTAAGCATGTCCGCCCTCATGAACGATGGTTGCAACGTCATCAGCTGTTCCGTTGGCATTCATAAAGATAAACGGGATAGCGTATTCTTCAAGATACATGCAGTATCCGCCGGTAGACTTGCCTTTTCGAGAGATAAGATCGGTAAAACCATGGTCTGAAAGAACGTCAAAGAATGACGGCTTAGCACCGAGAACCGCTGCAAATACGTCACCCGAG
>CAMYXL010000050.1 GCA_947303255.1 uncultured Clostridia bacterium
TTTGATTTTGTCGAAGTTTTTTTTACCTCGTTTTTGCGCTCTTCAAAGGCTCGATAATCTTAGCACCTGACCTGCCTTTTGGCAAGGGGTTTTTTGAGCTTTTTTCAAACTTTTTCGAAAGGCCTTAAAAGCACTATATGTACATATAATGTTTATTATTTGCGCGCGCATTAATATACGCATATGTAAATAAGCATTCTCTTATAAAAAAATACAAAAACGATTCAATATTTTATGCTTTTGTTGTCAGATTGTCGTTTATTTGAAAGTTTCATTGAAACGCCTTTCAAAAGTGTGTAAAATACAGACAATTTTCCGTTTATTCAGTTTGGAGGTTTATTATGAAATCCGTTAGAGGTTCTAAGGTTGCTATCATCGGTGCCGGACAGGTTGGCGCAACGATAGCTTTCGCACTTGCTTTCCAGCAGCGCTGTTCCGAATTGGTCCTTATTGATGTTAACAAGGACAAGGCTACTGGTGAAGTCCTCGACATCAGCCACGGTCTTCCTTTCTTGGGCCATATGAATATTTACGCTGGCGATTATTCAGATTGTAAGGATTGCGATCTCATTATCATCACTGCAGGTATCCCGAGAAAACCAGGCGAGACACGTTTGGATCTTGCTAAGAAGAACGTTACTCTTGCACACACAATCACAGATTCAATCATGCAGAACTACACAACAGGTAACATCCTCGTTGTTTCCAACCCTTGCGATATCATCACATACATGATCACAAAGTGGTCCGGACTTCCTGCTAACCGTGTTATCGGTTCAGGTACAAACCTTGACTCTGCACGTTTCAGACACCTTTTGAGCCAGAAGCTCAACGTAGACGTTCGTAACGTACACGGCTACATCCTTGGTGAGCACGGTGAGTCACAGTTCCCTGTATGGAGCCAGACACACATCGCAGGTATGCAGGTTGACGCTTATGCAAAGAGCCTCGGCATCAGCTTCACAGAGGCTGACAAGGCTGAGATCGCTGAGCTTACAAAGTCTTCCGGTGCACGCATCATCAAGCTCAAGGGCGCTACATACAACGGTATCGCAGTAAGCGTTTCCGCTCTTGCTCAGAGCTTCCTTAAGGATGAGCACACAGTTCGTCCTGTATGTTCCCTTTTGACAGGTCAATACGGTATCTCCGGTTGCTCCATGAACGTTCCTACTATCATCGGTGCAGACGGTGTCGAGAAGGTTCTCGAAGTACCGCTTTACGACAACGAGCTCGAGTCCCTCAAGAGATCTGCTGAGAGCATTCTCGAGGCTATCGAGGGAGTTAAGGATCTCTAATCCTTATAAAGGATCAAATAGAAAACTTCTAGGCGCTTGCAATTTGCAGGCGCCTATTTTTGTGCTTTTTTATATACATCTGTCTTTTCGAAAAGATATAATACTGATGGAGATATACATAGGAGGAAGCTATGTCCATAGATTCAGTATCCAGAAAGTGTCCCGGATGCGGTGGCAATCTTGTTTTTTCGGTCAAAGATCAGGCGTTGACCTGCTCTTTCTGCGGAAATGCCTACAGCCCGGAAAAGCTGGAACTTATCGAGTGGGTAAGAGTTTTCGATAAGGACTCTTCTGATGAAAAAGAAGACGACAAAAATGAGATCGTCTGCGGTTCCTGTGGAGCACGCGTTATTACCGAAAAGAACACATCCGCTACATTCTGTGCATTCTGCGGTTCACCTTCACTTGTAAGAGAAAGATTAAACAGACAGTTCCGTCCGGATTGTCTGATCCCGTTCAAGATCACGAAGGAAGAAGCAAGGAAGAAGATCGAGAAATTCGGAAGAGACAGAAGGTATGTTCCGGGCGACTTCTTCAGTAAGAGAAATCTTCAGAAGATCACGGGTATATATGTTCCGTTCTGGCTGATGGATTCACGATGCAATATCCTCACCAAGGGATTGGGTTACAAGAACCATCTGAGCGGCAGGGACAGATACGGTATCACCGCTACTGTGGATCTTCAGTTTAAGAACGTTCCGTTTGACGGAGCCGCCAAGATCGAAGACGATCTGATGGAATCGATCGAACCTTTTGACTGCTCTGAACTGGTTGAGTTCAAGAGCTCGTACCTGCAGGGTTTCTATGCTCAAAGATATGATCTGTCAGCGGAAAGGCTTTCTGACAGGATCCTCGCAAGACTTGAAAGATACGGAAGAGAAACTTCGTGTACTGCATTTAGCGGATATGATCACATAGACATCAGAAACTGCTTTGTAAAGCCTCACGATCTGGAGCAGAAGTATGCTCTCTTCCCTGTTTGGATATTGACCTATGAGTATGATGGAGCGATCTACAAGATCGCCGTAAACGGACAGACCGGAAAGGTCGACGGATATCTTCCGGTAAACAGGGTTAAAAGAGCTCTTAGACTCGGTCTTTACTATGGACATAATGTTCTGATCTCTTCACCTATAACGGTTCCTATCATCCTCGCTGTTATATGGGGCATAAGAAATCCGGAAGTGGTTAAATATCTGCTCCTTTTGTTCTGCCTGATGTTTGTATTCTGTCTGGGTCCGCTGCTGGTTTTGATCAACGACAGCAAACAGAACGATGAGTTCGGACGCTACAGTATCATGAACATTCCGAAAAAGATCTGGAGGAAGTTCGTGCTGAAGCGTAGAACGACGCTGATGAGACTTAAGACGGAGACAAATAATCCGCTCGCAAATAAGCCGCCTGTCACAGAATACTATGACACGACGGCTAAGATCTCAGTCGAAAAGGACGAGGAATTTGAAATGCGAGAAGTCTATAACGACGGTCTGTAAAGATCAGTCTTTGATTATCTCGCCGATATAAGGTCTCGTCTTGCTCTTTCTCCTTCTTCTCTTGGACTTCTTGCTGTTGATGATCTTAACGATCAGTACGATAACAAGTACCAGAATAAGTCCTACGAGGCAGGCAATAATGCCTGATGCGAGCTTATTTGCTTTGATCCACTTCACAAGGCTCGAGTTCTTGCGAATAGGATCTTTTATGTCTTTTTTGGATTCGTCGATGACGACACTTACATCCTTATCATCACCTGACTTTCCGCCCTCTTCTCCGTCTTCACCGGAATCGGTCGGAACATCCGGAACTTCTATCTCTCCAACGATATCACCCGGAAGGAACAGCGGATCATACTCGGCTCTTTCTGCTTCTGTAATGTTACCTGACTGATAGTCTCCGAGCTTACCCGGAACTACCTTCTCAGGATTTCTGTTCCAGCACTCGAGGTTGCCGTAAGCGGTTATCGCTGCAACATATCTGGTCTGATAAGAATAGTATTCGCCCGGTATTCCGCACACGGCGGTAAACAGTTCATGCCCGTTCTCGTTGACCGTGTAGATGGTCATTCCGGTACCCGCGTTGGATGTGGTTCCCGTCTTACCTCCTACAACACATACTGCGTGAGTTGCTTCGCCTTCTGCAGTTTTCGCGATGAGCCACGGATCGAGGAGGATCTTGTTACTGTTTGTAACGATGGACCAGCCGTCTTCGACGTGCATGTTTGTTTTCGCGAAGTAGTGTGTCGGTGTATGGATGAGCTTACAGAAATCAGGTCTCTCGGCTGCTGCCGCCATGATCTTAGTAAGGTCAGATGCTGTTGTGTAGTGGTCGTCGCTGTGAAGACCGTGAGCGTTAACAAAGTGTGTGTTAACGCATCCGAGGCTCTGTGCCCTGTAGTTCATGAGAGCTGCAAAAGCGCTGAGCTTATATGATGCGAGGATATCCTCGGAAGACATTCCGAAGTAATCCTCAAAGTATGTGGCATTGATTCCGTCAGGACCTGCAGAGAGGCTGTCGGACGGATAGTTCTTGATAAGAGCTTCGATAACACCTTCAGCAAGAACGTTGGCAGCATCGTTACCGGACGGGAGCATAAGTCCGTACAAAAGCTCTGATACTGTTGTTGTCTCACCTACGATAAGTCCCATGACAGTAGAGTCAAATGAGATATTGTCGATGGCGTTCTGTGACACCGTGAGACTAGCTGAAGTATCAAGATAATCGAGTGCCAGCATCGCTGTCATGATCTTGGTCATGGATGCAGGATAGATCTGCTTGTCAGGATCCTGACTGAAGATTATCTCGTCATCGGTCTTATCATATACGCAGTATGTCGTAGCCTTTACTTCTTCCAATGTAGGGAGAGTAACCTCAGGCTGATCGACATCCGCACGGACGAATCCGACAAGTACCATGAAGGACAGCACCGTAAATGTAGCTGCCAACAGGCCTGATATTGTCTTTTTCAAAGTTCCGTTCATTGATTTTCCCTTCCGCTTAAGTATTATTCCTCAGCAGGTGCTTCGTTGTTTCCCTCAGTCTCGACGTCGTCGGAAACTTCGGAGATCTCTGCAGACTCTACGCCCTCTTCGCCTTCCTCTGATTCAGGATCAACGTGATCAGCGATAGCGAAGTCAACGATCTCTGCATCCTTAGCTCTCATGAGACGGACACCTGTCGTAGCTCTGGACAATGTAGGGATCTCAGTTGTAGCGACACGGATGATAACACCCTGGTTCGTGATGATGAGAAGATCCTTACTGTCATCAACGAGAGTACAGCCGACGAGTACACCGGTCTTCTCGGATACCTTGTAAGTGATAAGTCCCTTACCGCCTCTGGTCTGGGTTCTGTAGTCGTCGATACGGCTTCTCTTACCCATACCCTTCTTGGAGATAACGAGGAGCTCGCCGTTCTCGGTAACAGGTACCATTCCGACAACTTCGTCATCCTCGGAAAGCTTGATACCGCGGACACCCGTAGAATTACGTCCCATGGATCTTACGTTATCTGCGTTAAATCTGATAGCTTTACCCTGCTTAGTAACAAGGATGACTTCCTGATTCTCTGTTGTAAGGTCAACTTCGATAACGGCATCGCCTTCACGTACGTTAACAGCGATAAGACCGTTCTTGTTGATGTTGGAATAAGCGTTCAAAGCTGTCTTTTTAACAACACCGTTTCTCGTAGCGATCGTAAGGAAGAGATCTTCCTGTTCGAAGTCCTTGAGAGGAATGATGTTTCTGATCTTCTCACCTTCCTGGAGCTTCAAGAGGTTAACGATAGCTGTTCCTCTTGCACTTCTGGAAGATGTCTCAGGGATCTGATAGCCCTTGATCTTAAATACACGTCCGGTATTGGTGAAGCAAAGGAGGAAGTGGTGTGTCGTTGTCGTGATGATCTTCTCGACATAGTCCTCTTCTCTCGTGCTCTGTCCGCTGATACCGCGGCCGCCTCTGTGCTGGCTCTTGTATGTATCGATGAGCTGACGCTTGATATAACCGAAGTTCGTAAGTGTAACTACGATGTTCTCTTCCTGGATCAATGACTCGTCGTCGATCTCCTCGAAAGCACCGTAAACGATCTCTGTAAGACGAGGTGTAGCGAACTTTCTCTTGATCTCCAGGATCTCTTCCTTGATGGTGTCGTGGAGTACGTCGATGTTCTCCAGGATCTCGTGGAAGTGAGCGATCTGAGCTGTGAGGTCTTCGATCTCCTGCATGAGCTTGTCTCTCTCAAGACCTGTCAAACGACCAAGTCTCATGTCTACGATGTGCTGAGCCTGCTTATCGGAGAAGCCGAATCTCTCGCACATTGTAACCTTAGCCTCAGGCTCGGTTCTGGAAGATCTGATTATGTTGATGATCTCGTCGATGTGGTCCATAGCCATAAGGAGACCTTCATCGATATGCTTTCTTGCCTCAGCCTTCTCGAGATCGAAAATAACTCGCTTCGTAACAACTGACTCCTGGTGGGCTACGTAGTGCTTCAGGGCGTCAACGAGTGTGAATGTTCTAGGCTCGAGCTTGCCGTTGGCATCAGGAACGAGTGCGAGCATGTTAGCGCAGCAAGCATCCTGAAGTGCACAGTTCTTATAAAGCTGGTTAAGGACAACTTCTGCATTCGCATCCTTCTTAAGCTCGACAACGATACGGACTCTCTCCTTACGGTCGGATTCGTCACGGAGACCGGAGATTCCTTCAACCTTCTTCTCCTTAACGAGATCAGCGATCCTCTCGATCAAGCGGGCCTTGTTGATAGCGTATGGGAGGTCGTGGAATACGATCCTCTGTCTTCCGCCTGCCATATCCTCGATATCGGAATGAGCTCTTACTACGATACGGCCTCTGCCGCTTCTATATGTATCTCTGATACCCATTGTTCCAAGGATCATACCGCCTGTCGGGAAGTCAGGACCCTTAATGACTGTCATGAGTTCTTCAACTGTAACGTCAGGATTATCGAGCATCATTACGACACCGTCGATAACCTCACCGAGGTTGTGCGGCGGGATGTTCGTTGCCATACCTACGGCAATACCTACGGAACCGTTAACGAGAAGGTTCGGGAAACGTGAAGGAAGAGCTACAGGCTCCATCTCACTCTCGTCGAAGTTAGGACGGAAGTCTACTGTGTTCTTTTCGATGTCTCTCATCATCTCGAGAGCGATCTTCTCAAGACGGGACTCCGTATAACGGTAAGCAGCCGGCGGGTCTCCGTCGATGGAACCGAAGTTTCCGTGACCGTCTACGAGAGGATGTCTCAATGAGAAGTCCTGTGCGAGACGTACGAGCGCGTCGTAAACGGAAGCATCGCCGTGCGGGTGGAAGTGACCCAAAACGTTACCTACTGTGGTAGCACATTTCTTATATGGTTTATCCGGAAGGATCTTATCTGTGTACATGGAATAAAGGATCCTTCTGTGAACCGGCTTAAGACCGTCTCTGATATCAGGGAGAGCACGGTCAGAGATAACGGACATTGCGTAGTCGATGAAGGACTGCTTCATCTCTTTCTCAAGGTCAACCGGTATTATAGTGTTCTGTTTTGACTTAAATACTTCGTCTATTTCATTTTCCTGCTTCATTCTGTCTGCTTTGGATGAAGCTCTGTTGATATCGGCCATGTGTATCCTCCGATTGTTTTAGTCATACTCGAATATTATACCATTAAATCCTCGCGTGCGCGCGTATGAATCTTATTATTATTAAATAAAATTATCATTTTCGAAAAAAATCATATTATATGGTATTCTTGAAACGGAACTCAGTTCTAAATCGTCTAATTATTGAGTTAGTTATGGAACATAAAGAAGACTTGTTTGTTATGCCTGATGTCGAAGAGCTCGTCAGATTATATGCTGATGATGTTCTTCGTGTATGTAATTTCTACCTGGGTAAGAGATGCCAGGCAGAAGACGCCTTTCAGGATGTCTTTATAAGGGTAATGAACAAGAAAGACTCGTTTGCAGGAAACTGCCCTGTGAAGTACTGGCTCCTTACGATAGCCAAGAACATCTGTAAGGACTACCTCAAATCTTCATGGGCGACCAGAGTCGGAAGCTATGAACAGGCGAACGAAGAGACCGGAGAATCGGCCGAAAGTTCGTCGCCGGGAGTGGCATTCGATAACCAGCCTGTAGACGGACGGGCACAGGAAGACGAGTACTTCGACTCCCTGGACCCTGAGGGTGAACTTTGGGACGCTATACAGGATCTGCCTGATCCCGCCAAGGAAGTGATCATGCTCCGTTATTACTATGATCTGGATAACGAAGCGATCGCCAAGTATCTAGGGATCACGGAAAGCACCGTGAGAAGCAGATTGTTCAGAGCGCGAAAGAAGCTCAGTAAATTTGACGTAGGGGGATGAAGATTTGAAGCAGAATAATTACGATGACTTCGACAAGATGATGGAATCCGTGATGAAGAAAAATCTCGGTTCTGTTCATGCGTCGCAGGATCTCATCAATAAGACACTCCTGAAGATCAACGAAGAGAAGAATAAGCCTCAGCAGGAGCAGAAAGAATCAAAGAAAAAGCCGTTTATCATTCCGATCGCTTTCGTATCGGGACTTGCAGCTTTGCTCATAGCTCTCGTCGGTGTATCGGTAATGTTCTTCTCATTTAACAAGGCCAAGGACGGAGCAAAGAATCTGTCATCAAAGAAGGCAGCTACAGATGCAGCCGGCGGATTGGATGCTGAAGACATGGAAGAAAACATGGAATTCCAGCAGGCCGAGGCAGTAGACAGCCTCGAGACAGCGGACGATTCTGTAGATGAAGAAGAAGATGAAGGCAGCGACAGTTATCTTTACGCAGGAAACCAAAACGGAGAGAAGAAGTCCGTGGACGGATACGGCGTGATCACTAACTACTATACCGGCGATCAGATTGCAGTCGGTAAGGTTGCTACTGATGAGGCCGGTTCATTCGGATCCGGTTATTACAACGGTTACACATCTAGTGACTATACATCACCGTTCGACAGCCTGAACAACTACTATTACTCCATTCAGGATAAGGTCTGGGATTCCTCGATCACACAGGGTAACATGAAGGATACCATCAAGAATCCTGACTTCATCAATCCTGAAAACAAAACAAATTCATAATATGTGATCTAACTGATCATTTAATGGGATCTTTCGAAGGCTTCCCCGCTTGTCTCGGATATGTAAGAGGCGTCGGGCGAAGCTTTCTTATTACTACGACTGCGCGGTCCATGTCGGTTCCCGGAAGAACGAACTTCTCAACCTTCTCAACGGAGCCTCCGAGCTTGGCGATCGCTGCCTTTGACTCATCGAGTTCTTCGTCGACATGACCTTTCATAGCGAGGAATATTCCGCCTACCTTAACGAACGGCAGACAGTATTCGCAAAGTACAGGAAGAGCAGCTACGGCTCTTGCTGTCGCGATGTCGTACTTTTCTCTGTGAGTCTTGTTATGTCCCGCATCTTCCGCTCTGGAGTGGATAGTGCGTGCGTCCTTAAGACCGATGGTCTTTATTACTTCATCAAGAAAACCGATCCTCTTTTGGAGAGAATCAAGGAGTGTGAGCTTAAGTTCGCCCATCTGGACTTTGACAGGGATGCCCGGGAAGCCCGCGCCTGTTCCGACGTCGATGATGGACAGTTCTTTTCTGTTCTGCTTTGTCTGCTCGTTTTCGATAAAAGGCACGAGAGTAAGAGAATCGATGAAGTGTCTCATGGCGATGCCGTTATCATCCGTGATGTTCGTCAGGTTCATGACCTCGTTCCATTTACGAAGGAGCTTGGCGTATTCCTTAAATGCCCATACGGCTTCGGCATTAAGCGGCACGCAGATCTGCGGCGCACTCTCTTCGAGGATCGGCGCGATGCCGTCTTCGGTGGTCTTACTCTCGCCGAGGACTGTCTTCTTCGGAAGTTCTGCCTTAAGCTTTGCTATGTCGGATTTTCTGATCCTGATCCTTTTTTCCGGATGTATCTTGTTATCTTCTGTCATTCTTCAATTCCTTCTTGCGGTCTTCTTTTTCGAAAAGCCTCGAGGTACACCATGAGGACTGCTATGTCCGCAGGTGACACGCCTGAGATCCTGGATGCCTGACCCACGTTCTCAGGTCTTATTTTATCAAGTTTCTGCCTTGCTTCGATACGAAGTCCCGAGATGGACGAATAATCGATCTCCTTAGGCAGGCGCTTGTTCTCCAGTTCCTTGAACTTCTCTATCTTTTCCTTCTCGAGCTTCAGGTAACCTTCATACTTAAGATCAGTCTCACACGCGAAAACAACATCACGCGGAAGCGGCTCGCGGTCCTTATCCACAGGAGCCAGAAGATCATAGGTTACGTTAGGGCGTTTCAAAAGTTCGGCAAGTGAGATGCCTGATACAGGGCATACGGAGCCGACGCTCTCCAAAACTTCCTTAAGCTCCTCCGACGGAGCGATGTATGTCTTACGAAGGCGGGCTGTCTCTTCCTCGATCCTTCTCATCTTCTCTTCAAACTTCGCGTATCTCTCATCTGAGATAAGTCCGACTCTTCTTCCTTCAGGAGTAAGTCTCTGGTCAGCGTTGTCCTGTCTTAGGAAAAGTCTGTACTCAGCTCTGGAAGTCATCATACGATATGGCTCGGATGTGCCCTTCGTTACCAAGTCGTCGATGAGAACACCAACGTAGCCCTGGGATCTGTCGACCGTGAGAGGTTCTTTATCAAGAAGCTTCATGGCAGCATTGATGCCTGCAATGATACCCTGGGCAGCTGCTTCCTCATATCCTGAGGAACCGTTGATCTGTCCTGCGGTGAAAAGACCCGGGACGATCTTAGATTCGAGAGTCGCTTTAAGTGACAGCGGATCAACGAGATCATATTCGATGGCGTATGCATTACGCTGTATTACCGCCTCAGAAAGGCCCGGGAGCGACTTGACCATCTTTTCCTGTATCTCTTCAGGTAAACTCGTGGAGAAGCCCTGAAGGTACATCTCGTTCGTATTAAGGCCCATCGGCTCAACGAAGATCTGATGTCTCTCCTTGTCCTTGAACCTCATGAACTTATCTTCGATGGACGGGCAGTATCTGGGTCCGACACCCTCTATGACGCCGCTATAAAGCGGTGACCTGTGCATGTTATCGGATATGACCTTACGGGTCTCTTCTGTTGTCCAGACGGACCAGCAAGGGATCTGCTCTGTTGGTACGGTTATTCCGTTCATCTCGTTTTCGAAAGAGAACGGAGGTATATCAGTCTCACCGTCCTGCCTTTGCATGACGGAGAAATCTATGCTCTTTTTGTTGACGCGGACAGGGGTTCCGGTCTTGAATCGAAGGATCGGGATGCCCAGATCTTTAAGGCTCTCTGAAAGGCCCACAGATCTCGGAAGTCCGTCAGGACCGCTCTCGTTTATGACTTCGCCCAGGAAGGTCTTCGCCTCCATATATGTTCCCGAACAGATGACACAGGCTCTGCATTCGTAGATGGCGCCCGTTCCGGACATTACGCCTGACACATGAGCGTCGTCGCCTTCGGTCAGGAGCTTAACGATGTGGGCCTGTTTTATGGTGAGGTTATCCAGGTTTTCCAGCTCGTGCTTCATCATGACGGAGTACTTGCTCCTGTCCATCTGAGCTCGAGGAGAATGGACCGCCGGGCCCTTGGATGAATTGAGCATCCTGGTCTGGATCGCGCACTTGTCGGCCATCTTTCCGATGATGCCGCCCAATGCGTCAACTTCCCTTACGAGCTGGCCTTTGGATGTGCCGCCGATACTCGGGTTACAAGGTAGGTTCGCGAGAGAATCCAGCTGCAAAGTAAAAAGGATTGTGTTAAGGCCCAGCTTCGCGCATGCATGCGCAGCCTCGCAGCCCGCGTGGCCTGCTCCCACAACGGCAACATCAAATGTTCCCGCGATGTATGTGTTATCCTTTTTCAATGCTTCTTCTATCGTTATCATGTTCTTATTTTCCTATGCAAAATCTCGAGAAGATATTATCCACGAGCTCGGACGAGACGCTCTTGCCCGTGATCTCTCCCGTCTTGTCGAGAGCGAGCCTCAGGACCGACGAAGCGGCATCAAGACCCATATCGTTATCTATTGCATCGATGCCCATGTTGAGGTATCCGATGGATTCATTAAGTATCATGGCGTGACGCTTGTTAAGAAGGATCGTCTCACCTGAAGTGGTGCCGCCCAAGTTTTCGTAGCGGTCGGTTATGAAGCTCTTCAGTTCCTCCAGGTAGATCCTGTCGACTGAAGAAACGCTTATGAAGTTCTCTATGCCGATCTCACGGCACTTGTTTTCGATGACTCCGGAAGAGGAATTCCTGCCCAGGTCGCTTTTGGAAAAGACCACTGCCAGGGACGACTTACTGACGCCCTCATCCAGAAGTTCGTTTATCTGAGTAAGGATCTCGTCAGGCTCAACGTCAGGTGCTGCGAGATACAGTGTCAGGTCGCTCTCGAAAGAAGCGGTCTTGGCCCTCTCCACGCCCATGGCCTCGATCTTGTCGTCGGTCTCGCGGATACCCGCAGTATCGATGA
Source organism: uncultured Clostridia bacterium (assembly GCA_947303255.1). Lineage (GTDB taxonomy): Bacteria > Bacillota > Clostridia > Saccharofermentanales > Saccharofermentanaceae > Saccharofermentans. Next base: position 11,812 of record CAMYXL010000050.1, read on the forward strand.
GCGTGACCGGAATGCCGTTAACGTTCACCTCCACCTCCAGAGTATCCCTGGTGGTGCCTGCAACCTCCGTAACGATGGCTCTGTCATATCCCGTGAGACTGTTGAGAAGAGAACTCTTGCCGCTATTCGGAAGACCGCACAGCGCGATCCTCATGCGTTCTGACAATACTCTTCCCTTCTCATATGAATCCTTTAACCTATCGAAAACACTCTTCACCTCAACACACAGGCTTCTTACCTTTGTCGTGTTCTCAGGCGTGTCATCATGTTCCGGGAATTCCACCATCATCTCGATAAGGGACAATGCTTCATAAAGCTTATCTTCCGCTTCCTTGAGTTCTCTTTTAAGAGCTCCGCCGAGCTGTGCATTACTTGCTTTCAATGCCCTCTCGGAATCAGCGGCGATAACGTTCATGACTGCCTCGGCTTCCGTCAGATCCAGCTTGCCGTTCAAAAAAGCCGTCTTCGTAAACTCGCCCGGAAGCGCAGCTCTGCCGCCGTGCTCAGTAAGAACTCTTAAGATCTCCTGCTTTACGACCACACCGCCGTGACATGATATCTCCACCATGTCTTCACCTGTGTAGGAATTAGGGCTTCTGAAAACAGTTACAATGCAGTCATCTATCTTTTCGTTGGTATTCGGATCGACTGCCTTGGCGTATGCTGCCGTGTAGCCGTCCATGTCGGAGATCTTCTTAGCTTCGCCGCAGGTCCTTAAGATCGAAAATATCTTGTCGCAGACCTGAAACGAGCCATTTCCGGACATGCGGATAACGGCGATTCCTGATACACCGCCCGGAGTAGAACAAGCGCAAAATGGTTTGTTTTCGATATCCGACATGACCGATCTCCAACTTTCTTAAAAATGACGGAATCGAGCTTAAGTAAAACTTAAGTCTCGATTCATTAAGTCCGATTTTTTACTTTTCGAGAAAAGGCATCACTTTGTGGAAGTAACGATGATCCTTCTGTTTGGCTCTTCGCCTTCACTGTGAGTCTCAACTCCGTTTACAGACTGGAGGTGGGAGTGAACGAGTCTTCTCTCGGAAGGATTCATTGGCTCCATGACAACCTTTCTGCCTGTCTTCTTAACCTTGAATGCAGCCTTGTTAGCGAGGTTGATCAATACCTGCTCTCTGTGCTTTCTGTAGCCGCCTACATCGAGGTGAACTCTTACTCTCTCTTCGCTGTGCTTGTTAGCGATAAGAGTTGTCATATAAGTAATAGCCTCGAGTGTCTCACCGTGACGGCCGATAGCGGAACCGCAATCGTTACCGGATACGGAGATGTAGATCGTATCGTCTTCTCTGTAGGAATCCATGTTACCGTGGATGCCGATACCTGAGAGAACCTCAGCTACGAATCTTACTGCTGCATCCTCAGCTTCGCTTACTGCATCGCCTTCGAAGCTCTCATCGTCACCGTAGTATACGACATCCTCTTCATCATCAGCGATATCAGCTGTTACCTTAACTTCTGCTTCTTTGCCTCCGAGACCCAAGAATCCGTCCTTAGGCTCAGAAAGAACCTCGATCTTGCAGTTTTCCTCGGATACGCCGAGCTCTTCCAAAGCAGCCGCGATTGCTTCCTCGACTGTCTTACCTGTCTTTGTAATAGTCTTTTCCATATATTTCTGGCCTCCGTGCCTTAAAAGTCAAATGATGTATCGATTATCTCTTCTTCTTGGAGTTCTTTTCTTTTTTGCTGTTCTTCTTTGCTTCTGCCTTTGCAACGCTGCTCTTGTTGCTTCTGAGGAATGCTTCCTTCTGAGCATCGAGCTCTTTCTTCTTAAGAGTGTAAGGCTTTGTGAAAAGGTAGTAAGTAATAAGCTGAGTAACGATGAACATAAGGCTACCGACGATCCAGTAAAGACCCATAGCAGCAGGCATCGTGAAGGATGTCCATACCATGATGATAGGCATTGTGAATGTCATCATCTTTGACATCATCTCGCCTTGGTCTGTAGGAGCCTGGCCGTTCATAGCGGCGTTCTTCTTAGCTCTCTTCTTCTTCTCCTTGTTCTCCTTGTAATCAGGGTTGAGGAGGTTACCGAGCTGCATGGATGCTACGCTGGTAAGTACAACCAGAAGCGGGAACAAAAGAAGCGGGAGATATCTTCCCGGATCAGCCATGATCCTGTTAGGAAGCCATTGTGGTGTATCGGAAAGATCAACACCAAGGAAGTGCAGGTCAATAACCTGATTCATCTTGATGAAGCCGTCATCGATGGCTGTCTTCAAAACTTCTGAGTTGGTGTGAAGTACCTTGAGGAGCGGAACGTTGTTCTTATCTACGCTCTCAAGAACCTGCTTTGTGATCAATCCCTTGTTATAGGCAAGATTACCGATCTTCTTGATATTGTCTACGGAGATTTCGCTCAAATATCTCATCGGTGCACTTACGATACGGAAGATAGGCCAGATAAAGAAAAGCTGCAGGAGGGAAAGAAGACAACCGGCAAATCCGGATGCACCGTTCTCCTGCATGAGCTTTGTCTGCTCTTCCTGCTGTTTCTGTTTGTCGTTCGGATATTTTCTCTTGATCTCATCCATCTTGGAAGACATGGTCTTACTCTTGATCATGGACTTCTGGCTGGTGATATTAAGCGGAATGAGTGCCGCACGGATAACAACCGTGAGCGCTATAATGGCAAGACCATAGTTGCCGAAATAATTGTATAATAATCTGACGAGCCAACCAAAGAGGCTGTAAAGCGGGGTAAGCGGACTAGCTATCAGATTTATGGTAAATGTTCCAAGACTAAATAATCCCATTTATGTTCTCCTAATTACTTCACAGGATCATAGCCGCCCTTACAAAGAGGATTACATCTTAAAATCCTATAGGCTCCTTTAAGACCGCCTTTGAGCGCTCCATACTTCTGGATCGCTTCAATAGTATATTGAGAACATGTCGGATAGAACCTACAACACGGCATCGTGTTCGGTGATATGCACTTCTGATAAAACTTTATCGTCTTTACCATCGCACGGTCTATCATTATTGACCTCCGATTCTATCAAATGCAATCTGACAAGTAGTCTTTGCATGTCCCTCGAGATATCAATGTATCGCGGTAACTCATCACAGGTCTTAAGGGTGAAAACAATATCGTATCCTAACGGTATATCGGAGGCGACCTGATAATAAGCCTCTCTCATCAATCTCTTGGCCTGATTCCTCTTGACTGCGCCCAGTTGTTTCTTGTTTGCGCAAAACCCTATACGGTTTATGTCTGAAGGAATAGCGGTAGCATTATGCTTAAGCCCGCTTGGTCTTTTAAAGCTATGTACTGTAATATATTTTCCTACTGCGAAGTTGCCTCTCTTATAAACTCTGGAGAATTCATAATTGAATTTCAATGTGATAACCTTCAAGGCACTCACCTCAACTTCGCATTAAAAAGAAAGGACCACTGGGTGATCCTTATGCAGCAAGATTCTTTCTTCCCTTTAATCTTCTTCTCTTGATAACGTCACGTCCGCTGCTTGTAGACATTCTTGCACGGAAACCGTGAACCTTGGATCTCTGCCTCTTCTTAGGCTGAAATGTCATCTTCATATGTAGATACCTCCGTATTGTAATTCATATAATCAAACGACTCGCGCAAATGCGCATAGTAGTCCTATTCGATAATTAGCCTGTAGATTATATTCTATCCTTCCCGAAAAGTCAACAACAAACAGATTCACTCTCTGCTCATACTCCGTCTGATGTTATTCTTTATAAATCTGTTAAGCATTCTTTTTTCCACCACTGATATGGTCAGATAAAGCCACAATATCATCTAGCGCAGCTTCCCAGACTTCCCTTTTGTATTTTTTTCTATATGCAGATTGATTTTTTCCTTCCTTTATTGTGATATAGTATATTCCCCTATTCTTCTGAATATGATTACCAGACTTAATTATCCAAGAACAATTGCCTTTAAAAGATGACAAAATCTTATCAAGAGTTTTAACACTAGCATCAGACGACATCTCACAAAATTTCACAGTCAGCTTGGGCACTCTTTGCCAAGGGTATTCCGGATTCAAAATGTTGGTTGAAATACTTTCAACAGCAAATTGTTTTTTTATAGTCTTTGAAACAAGGTCCAAGTGTAAATTAGGCTCTTTTCCAGACAAAATATCATTAAGTCGCCTAACCAATTCTTTGATTTCTTGTTTTGATCCGTTACCATCAAGTGAGGTTGATATTTGATTGTTGGTTCTTAATATATTTTCAGCTATTTCTGCTATTTTGAAAAAATCTGTCTTGTTATCATATATTTGAGCTTTTTGATCTCGAATAAAGCATTGGAGAAGTTCTCCTTCATAAAGCTCTCCACAGAAAGGATTATCATACAGATGTTGAATTCCAATAGGAGTAGCAACTTCAACCAGAAGATCCTGTCGGAGCATACGACAAATATCTTCTATATTAAGCTCTTTTTCCTCTTTTTCAATAAACCTGTTATACCATCTTCCAAGAGATGAGTCGCAAGAATTATCATGCTCTAACCTGAACTTGTCTTTAATATTCATCTTAGCCTCTCCATTAACATTTTAAAATACTCAATATATAATTCACTAACATTTTCAGCATTCTCCAACAAATTCCTAATACCAGGTGTCAAATTGGGATTTTTTAACATTCTATTCAAAGATTCAATTGCTCGCTCCAAACCACCTATCGCCTCAGAAACCTCTTTTAAATGCTGCCAAGGAGATCCGTCACTCCTAAGGATAGGAAAATTTAATAGATCTCTAATAGCACCTGTAAAATCTTTGAATGTTAAATGATCTTGTATTTTTCTGACTATCTCTCCAACACGAGTTGATTGAGATGTTGTAAGATCCCCGGTTTCATTAAGCTGTTTATTAACCATTTCTGCACCAGGCAACAAATATGCTAGAAACACATAATAGAGTATGAAACATCCATAGATGACAAGAAATACGGCTATGGTAATGGCAGCTCCTGCTATTGCACTTCCCAACACGCCCAAAGGAGTAACTTCATTCCCGCTCCAAAAACAATTAAGCAAGTATAGTTCTTCTCCAGCAAGCATTCCAACGATAGCGCATACTTCAATACACTCAACTAGAGTTGAACTATGTCCGCTCGGATCACAATACCTGATCGGATTGCTGTTTGCAAACAGATACTTGTGAAGACTCATCGGATCGGAAATCCTTCCGCCATAAGTATCCATTGAGGGAAACGTTCCCGTGGTCGGATCCATATACCTTGCTCTCAGATAGTAAAGTCCGGTTGCATCTTTCTCTTCGCCCTGGAATCCATAACTATTGTCAGTAGTTCCCGTTCTTTCGATCTCATTTCCGAAAGCATCAAAGACGAGAGTATCTGTGAGGATTCCTGACTCGTTTGTTAGTCCTCTTACTGAAAGTTCTCCATCATAAATGTAATAGGACGTTTCGGAACCCTTACTCTTGGATATCAGTTCAAATCCTCTAGTGTAATAGACGGAATCTGTACCTGACTTAACTTTAAGTACCTGACTATATCCTGTTGTAAGATCAGTTACAAATTTAGTTGTTACTCCATTCGTGGTTTTACTTGTTCTGTTTCCAAGGTAGTCATAGGTGTAAGACTCTTCTACAACTTCGGCAGAAGTATTGACATTTGCCGTTACCATCCTGTTATGGCAATCATAAGTGTAAGTTGCAATCAAAGTTCCCTTCGAAGACTGACAGATCAGATTGCCGGCATTATCCCATGTATATTCAGTATCTCCGGCCTTGGTTATCTGATCAAGCTCGTTGTACTCATATGTAGTTATCTCTCCATTCTTATTCATGGAAATTCTATTAGAATTCGAATCATAAGCATATGTTGTTAAGGAAACAGTTCCATTTGAAGTAACCTTCTCCAAAACAAGCCTTTCAAGTTCGTCATATCCGTACTCAACAGTCCTATTAAGTTCGACAACTGACAATCTTTCTCCGTTTGCTCCGATAGTATATTCGTAGCTTTGTAAGATTTCTCCACTTGCATTCTTTGTTACCAGTTTTGTGAGTACATTGATCTCATTGTACTCATATGTTGTTTTGACTCCGTTCGGATATGTGGTAGACACTCTGTTTCCGACTTTATCGTAAGTATAAGAAGTGGTGCCTTCAGAATCAGTAACAGAGATAAGTCTTCCCATTATGTCATAGTCATATGAGATCACTTTCCCATCGATCTTAATGCTGCTTACCTGACCGGCTTCGTTGTACTCATAGAAGATGCTCTCTCCTTCAGCATTCTTAACACCTGAAAGATATCCGTCCGAATTATAAGAGTACGAGATAACACCTGTCGGATCTTCCACTCTTATCAGATTACCTACTTTGTCATAAGTATATTCTGTTACTACCCCGTTCGTGGTGGATGTAATAACTCTATCCATCGAGTCATATGTATACTCGGTCTCTACTCCGCCAAAGTCTGTTGTCGATATTACTCTTCCGTATTTATCGTAATCCGTAGCAGCACTGTTCCCAGCTGCATTAGTAACCGAGATCAACTTACCGTATACATCGTATTCATATGTCGTTGTATGCTTTTTAGCATCCGTTACAGATGTAAGATTACCAATTTCGTCATATGTATAGTTCCAGGTATTTCCCAATGCATCAGTTACGGCTACAAGTCTATCTATACCGTCATACGAATATGAGGTAACATTTCCGTATGCATCACTTTGAGAAGTTAGTCTTCCTCGAGCATCATAAGTTGACTCATATGTGCTTCCGTTTGGATATGTTACGGATGTCTGGTTACCGTTATTGTCGTATGTAAAGGTATATGTGTTCCCCAGTGCATCGGTTACTGAGGCCACATTGCCTCTATCGTTATAAGTATATGTCGTTGTGTTTCCCTTAGCATCCGTTACGGAAGTGTTCCTTCCAAGATAGTCGTATCCATATGTTGTTATTCCACCATAAACATTGGTGACTGTTTCTAATCTGTCGCAACAGTCATATGAATACTCTTCCGTTGCTCCGTTCGCATAAGTCTTACTGATACAATTTCCAACCGCATCATAAGTAAATGTGGCCGTTCTGCCCATTCTGTCAGTCGCAGTCAGGTTGTTTCCTTCGAGATCGTAAGTAAAGGATTCACTTGTTCCATCCGGATAAGTGATCTTAGTAAGGTTCCCATATATATCGTAAGTATAGTTAACGGTTCTTCCCTGGCTGTCTGTTGATGAAACAACATCTCCTGCCTGGTTATATGTATAGCTTACCGTATTTCCATTAGCATAAGTTATCTTGGTTACTCTGTTAGCAGAATCGTAAGTATAAGTATCGGTTAAAGTTGTACCCTGATAGGTTGTCGATCTTGTCGTCATCCTGCCTTCAGCATCATAAGAGAAGTTTGTTACCTGACCTTCAGGATCAGTTACGGAAATAATGTGTCCGTCTGCATCGTAAGTCATACTCATCAGAGTTCCGAGACTGTCAGATACACTGATCAGTTCACCCTTACTGCTATATCCGTAATTCTGTATATTGCCTTCTGAATCCGTTGCCGTGATCAGATTTCCATGCTCGTCATAAGCCATGGTAAGCTCTGTCACTCCCATAGCTGACATAGTAAGAAGTTCCCCGTTACTTCCATAGGTGCTGGAGATTGTCCTTCCGTGATCATCGCTGGAAGTTACAAGATTTCCGTTTTCATCGTACGTAAAATTGAACGTCGTATCATCAGGTCTTGTTTCGGATGTCTTATTGTTGTTGCTATCATAAGTGTATGTCGTTACTCTCCCAAGAGCATCAACTATCTTAGTCACGTTTCCATTTTCGTCATAGTAGTAAACTGTACTATATCCGAGCCTGTTCGTAGTGACTTCCATCTTGTTCTCAAGATCATGCTCAAACTCTATCCTGTTTCCGTCAGCATCGATAGTTGCAACGAGTCTTCCGTCTTCGTCATACTCGTTTCTTGCTATCTTTGTTCCGTTATCCGAGGTGATATCTGTGATAAAGTGACTGTCATCATATCCGAAAGTTGTGTTATACCCGCCAATATCTTTTACTCCGACTAGGTCACCATTCTTATCGTATGTGTATACAACTTTATTTCCTAAGCCATCAGTAATCGATGTGATCCGTCCTTCGGCGTCTTTGTTAAATGCAATAGACCCGCCTTCAGAATAGATTATCCCGTCTTCTGTTATCTCGATCGTTCTACCATAAGTATCTTCTACTTTGTAAAGGCCCGTTTCGACATCAAAGTAGAACTTCATTCCGTCATATCTTGTAAGAAGGAATTTTTTAGGCTCATATGCTTTGAATTCTCCATCAAGCAAAGCCCCGTTTTCAACATCGTAAGACAATCCGTTGTTCTCACCAAGGATTTCCAATGTGTCTGATGTGCCATCGGCATTTATAAAGTCGATTGCTATCTGACCAACAGGAACATCCAACCATTTTTCAGGAGATAAGGACATTACGAATGTTTCGGTCTTACCATTACCCCAGTCAATATAAACTTCATGAGGATAGGATTCTTTCCATACATTCTGCGGAACCAGAAGCAGTGGTTGCTTTTGATACTCCCATCCACATGAAAGATCCCCACTATACGAGATCTTCGGTCCACCGATCGACATAGTCCATCCGTATCCGAAATCGCCTTCTTCTGATTTTTGCCTGCTGTCATATGTTCGATAGACTTCAACAGGAAGACCTGAAACCGGTAATGTCATATCCAGGAAAGTCAAACTGTAGTTTCCTATCTTAGCCTGTCCTGTTACAAGTACGACAATAGAATCTTCTACGCATCCTTCTTCTGCAACAGCGGTTAAGACTACTTTATAGTAACCGTTCATAAGAAGTGTAGGATCTATTGTTCCGACTGTTCCATCCTTAACTTCCGTTGTTCCGGTAAAAATATAAATTCTATCTTCAGATCCGACAGGGAAAGCTTCTAAGGTATATTCCTTTAGTTTTGTTCCTGTTACAGTACCTTTTATGTCAGTGATAAATGTTACTTCTGAACCATCTTGATCATTTGAAATGTCAGCAAAAAGTTCGTCTTCATTAAATTCCACTTCAAAAGGAGTCGGGGTAACCGTGATGGAAGGAGTAGGTATATCTAACACAATATCCTTATCTACCAAGACAGTTCTTCCGGTTACTGTCGTTACACTGAGATACATGTGTATCTTGTTTCCGGTTATCTTATCTAAATCTAATTTTCCTAGGACGCCTTCTTTGATATTCGCTGATCCTGAGCCTGCTTGTGTCCAATAAAGACTGTCGTCAAAACGGTACTTAAGAACATATGTAGCCGAGACATCTGCCAAAGCAGTTCCATTTATCTTCAGTTCATTTTCTGCAAAAACAACTTCGGATATCTCAGCGCTTATGTTGCTATTCTTTACCAACGTAAGACTAGTATCCTTTACATACTTGATACCTTCAACATCAGTTATATCGATAGTTACCTTATAGTTTCCCGGTAACAGATCAGTTGTAGGTATCGTATCAAGTAACGAGTATGTTGTTTTAGGGTATATGGTATTTTCATAAACGTTACTTCCGTTTGAATCAGCAACCTTTACAAAAGCATCTTTAACTTCAATGTCCTTATTGATCTTTCCGTTAACAGAAATCTCGTCTCCGACTTCATATAGTCTGTTGCTCGAAGGATCTATTATTTCAATTGAATCGTTATGCAAGGAATGAATGTCCGGATACGGATCGAGTTCGATTCCGTAGAGGTTAAGTTTAACCGGGCTGGAGTAATTAGTTGATGCTGCCCACTTTATCTCTAATTCATGCTCGCCTTCAAACAGATCATCAAAACTTACAGGGCAGATGATCGACGGAGAAACATCCTTGTTTATATTTCCGTTCTCTTCATATTGAGCAGCATAAAGATAGAATATCTCTTCTACTCCGTCATATTCGAACCATACTTCATTGATGCTTCCGTTATCAAGAAAGCTGTTGAAGTCCATCATGCCGTAGTTATAGTATGCGTAATCGTTATAATCGATCGTCAAAGCACATTCATAAGGCGTTTCGCTGTGGTGCCAGACTCCGTTATTATCTCTCCAATACCTGTCTTCATCTCTGGAATAATCGATCTCGATGATGAAGGATTTCCCTGAAGCAGATCTGATCTGAAGTTCTACCGCATTAGCAGGTTCAGGATTATTGTATTCCATGCCCAATGTGAATCTTCCGCTAAACGAATAATCCGGACCAAATTCTCTTGTGAAATTAGAAGCTACTGATGTGCTTCCGCCCTGGATAAAATCACACATTGTTACCAGTTTAGGATCATAGGAGGTGCAATATCCGAAAGCCCAATCTTCGTATATGAAATCATTCTTATATCCGTATTTATCATCACCTTGAGACAGGATAAAATATCTTTCCTGCTCAGTGAGCGGCAATTCTGTTGGAACCGGTGTATCTGTTGGTTGAACTGTCGGTGTGACCGTTACCGTAGGCTCAGCTGTTGGAGTGCTAGTCGTTGGAATCGGAGTATTGGTTTCAACTGGTGTAATTGTTGGAGTCGGTGTTCTAGTTGCCGTTGGAGTTGGAGTATTCGTAGCTGTTGGCGTAGGCGTATCAGTCGCAGCAAGAGTTGGTGTTGACGTTGACATTAATGATGCGACTATTACACCTGTGTCTAGCACCACTTCTCCTGTTGGGATAACAACATATGCTTCAAAGATATATTCACCCTCTGAATCAATACTAAAACTGAACAATATAAGATCCTCTTCGTTTTCAGGAAGATCTACTGTTACATCTTCTCCATTAAGTCTATAGAGAATTTCAAATACATTATCTGTAGGAATATCGATCTTAAATGATGCTGTTTCCCCTACATATACTTTATCCTGAACAGCTGTAACAGTTACTTCCGGAAGATCCTGTACAAGTTGAAGATCCGTATCAGCTGCCTGTACATTCAAAATAGATCCGCTGTAGCTGAATCTGTCGCATATGATCCTTCCGTTAAGTGTTGTGTCATACGCGTTAATTGATACTTTTCCGTTTGGAGCATAGAGTAATCCGTTCAATTCGATCTTTGAACCGTTGATAGTGATATTTCCCTCTTCGGAATAAAGGAGAACCCTGCCTGTTGCTTCCTCATCGGCATTTAATGATTCAACATTATATGTAATATCACCTTTGCTTATGATTACAGCATCACCTGTAAAATTCGTTCCGCTTATGGTAATACTGTCTTCGCTGTAATAGAAACCGTTGGCTACAATATCCTGTTTTGAATCAAGATCTTCCGACTTGATCTCAGGAAGCATATCCTGCTTGTTCCAGATCGCTTCTGACCAATCAGGGATCTCTATTATCTGAGTTCCCTCTTTTTTTTCTGTTATTTCGGTCTTCCATCCATATGTCTTGATGCTTCCTGCTGCCTGAACAGTACCATCAACATACAACTCGGAACCGTTATATACAAAATCTTTACCTGTATAGATATCTCCGACTATATTGGATTTCCATCCTGAAAAAGTATAGTCGCTTGATGTGCTTGCTGCAAAGATAGCATACGGAAAGATAGTAGGATTAGCTTCTTCCTCTGTTGGTTCCGATGCAGGAACTTCTATATATTCTTCTGACTCTGATATGTCTTCGGTATTTTCATCAGAAGGCACATCGGACTCAAAAAATATGTTTCTAACATCTAAAGGAGCTATTGGAGCTTCTTCAACTCCTTCAGCAATAAGACCAAACGAATATGTTTCACCTGAAGAAATAGAGATATTTCCCTGAATGATGATGTTTTCATCTGTACTATAGTCAGTTATATCTTTTGCATTCCAGATATTGGTTATAGTAGTCTCATCAAAGTAATCAACCTCGATTGACCATGAAGTAATGGTATAGTCCGAAGTATTAGTGAGTTTGAATTCTCCCTGGGTACTGTTATTCCATGTTGATACCTGATCGTATACAACATCGAACGGATAAGCATCGTACTCACCATGAGTATTCATGTCCGCCCTTATTTCTCTCCACGGAATCACTCCGATCACAAATGTTGCAGCGAGAAAAATGCTTACAGATTTGACTGTTCTTTTAAATCTGCTTTCCATAACTACCTTCCAAAATTCATAGTGCTATGAAATCAAACTACGTGACTTAACCAATATTGTCAATAGATTGATTGTGTATCAGGATACTCTCTTTACATTTTCAGAAAAAAGCAAAAAGGCTGCCTCATGGCAGCCTTTGATCTGTGCAAATTGCGTGCATTACTCTTCAACAGTCATGCTCTCGATTACCTGATCTGCGATCGGCTTATCGGAGTAGTCAGTTCTCTGATCAGCGATGTCGTCAACAACATCCATGCCCTCGATTACCTTACCGAAAGCAGCATACTGACCGTCGAGGTAAGAAGCATCGTCGTGCATGATGAAGAACTGGCTTCCTGCGGAGTTAGGATCCATAGCACGAGCCATGGAGAGAACTCCTCTTTCATGCTTAAGGTCGTTCTTTACGCCGTTAGCGGAGAACTCACCCTTGATGGTGTAGCCCGGGCCGCCCATTCCGTTTCCGTTAGGACATCCGCCCTGGATCATGAAACCCTTGATAACGCGGTGGAAGATAAGTCCGTCATAAAAACCCTGCTTAACGAGTTTTACGAAGTTCTCAACTGAGATCGGTGCGATCTCCGGATAGAGCTCGGCCTTGATAACACCGCCCTCTTTCATCTTTATTGTTACGATCGGATTTGCCATTTGTAGTTCTCCTTACTTGTGTTTTCTATAAGAATGCAAGATATCGTTCTTGATATCCCAGAGCTTCTGGGAAAGGTCAACGTAATACTTGTGAGGGTTCTCGAATCTCTTTACGGAATCCCACAAAGTATCAAGTTCCTTGGTGCAGTTAGCACGAAGCTCAGTCATAGTAGGGCACTTGTAAACGAGTTCGCCCTTGTTGAAGATACGAACGAGAAGCTTTCTTGCAGTATAGTTCTCGAGTGTCTTTGTCTTCCATGTGTCAACAGGATCGAAGATCTCGTATGGCTCACCGTTAGGGATCTCCTCGTCAGCTACCATGATAAGGTCAGCCATTGCCTTGCCTGTTGCGTTGTCGTAGAAACGCACGATCTCTTTGCTGCATGGGTTTGTAACCTTGCCGATGTTCTCGGAGATCTTCATCTTAGGGATGATGTTTCCGTCCTTGTCCTCGATAGCGGAGATCTTGTAAACGCCTCCGAATACAGGCTCTGCCTTGGATGTGATAAGTCTTTCACCTACACCGAAGGAATCGATGCATGCACCCTGGCTTATGAGGTCTCTTATAAGGTACTCATCAAGAGCGTTGGAAACTGTGATCTTACAATCTGTAAGTCCTGCTTCGTCGAGCATCTTTCTAGCCTGCTGTGTCATATATGTAAGGTCACCGCTGTCGATACGGATACCGAGAAGTCTCTGGCCCATTGGCTCCAAAACTTCCTTAGCACATCTGATCGCATTCGGGATACCGCTCTTCAATACATCGTATGTATCAACGAGAAGAAG
>CAMYXL010000051.1 GCA_947303255.1 uncultured Clostridia bacterium
TGACCTCACCCTTCACAAACGGCTTCAGAAAACCTGCAAGAAGGCGTGCTCGAGCGACGTCGGAGACGATTACCACCGGCTTCTTAGCTTTGAGATCCGCGAGCGAAGCGATCATGAAACCCTTCTGCTGCTCGCAAAGTCCCGTAATATTCAGATGTTTATCAAGCCTTTGAGCTTCGTCTATCGCGTCGAAGAGCTCCTTATCCTTCGGGATAAGCTTAAAAAGGCTCAATATTCGATCGTCCATAAAACCTTCTTACTGTTTATGTTCTTCTATATATTTCTCGACAGCCTTCGCGCCTTCCGTGAAGGAGTCGAACATTATCTCTTTCTTGTCCTCGAAAATTTCCGACAGAACGAAATCCACCAGATTCCATTTCTCCGGAACAGGACCGCAGCCGATCCTTACGCGAGGAAAATCCTGTGTTCCCGTGTGGTAGATCACGGACTTCATTCCGTTATGGGTTCCCGCGCTGCCCGAAGGTCTCACGCGGATCTTGCCAACCGGGATATCGATGTCGTCATACACGATGATAAGGTGCGACGGATCGACCTTAAAGAACTTCATCGCCTCGATGACCGATTCGCCGGAATTGTTCATGAATGTTGTCGGTCTTAAGATGATCGCATCTTCGCCCGCGATCTTACCCTTGCCGTAATATCCTTTGAACTTGACCTTCGAGACGTTGATGTTGTTCCTCTCGGCCAATATCGACGTGCACAAAAATCCGCAGTTGTGCCATGTGTATGTGTACTTGGCTCCCGGGTTTCCGAGTCCCACTACGAGCCAGATGTTCTTACCGTCAAATGATTCTTTTTTTCGAAAAAACAAGGTCACACCTCTGAACGCTTGCGGTCAAGCTGAATGAAGTTCGCGCCTCTCAAGCGGTTCTTCCTGGCTACCCACTCTTCTTTGATGACCTGCTTGGATCTTCCGATCGCGAGTCCGAGCGGAGGTACGTCCTCAGTGATCGTGGAACCTGCTGCAACGTAGCTGTCCTTACCGAGAACGACAGTGGATACGATGTTGGAGTTACCACCGATAAATACGTTATCCTCGATGACGCATCCGGCCTTATCCTGACCGTCGTAGTTACATGTTACTGTTCCGCAACCGAAGTTAACGTTCTTACCTACCTGGGAGTCACCGATATATGTAAGGTGACGTGCTCTCGTATAATCGTCGATGGTCGAATTCTTGACCTCAACGTATGCACCGATCGTAACGTGATCCTTAAGCTCCGAATCAGGTCTTATATGTGAGAAAGGTCCGATTCGGCAATCCTTACCGATGATGCACTGTGTTGCGATCGAGGAGTCGATAACAGTTCCGTCGCCGACCTGAACGCAGTCAAGTCTTGTGTTCTCACCGATGATACAGTCTTCACCGATTGATGTATTTCCGAGGAGTGTACAACCGGGAAGGATGACAGTATCCATTCCGATCTCTACTCCCGAGTGGATCCATGTTGAATCAACGTCAACGATCTGAACGCCGTTTTCCATGAGTCTGTTGAGGATCCTTCTGTTCATTATCTTGTTAGCTTCCATGAGCTGCTCGCGGTTGTTGATTCCGCGTGTATCGTCGAAGTCGCATACATAAGCGCCGACCTTATAACCGTCACCGATCAAGATCTCGATGGTATCAGTGAGATAATATTCGTGCTGTGCATTCTGGGCGCTGAGTCTTCCGAGTGCAGACAAAAGAAGTGTCGTCTTAAAGACATACATTGAAGAGTTGATCTCTTTTATCTTACGCTCTTCTTCTGTTGCATCCTTGTGCTCGACGATCTTTGCAACATCGCCGTCTGCATTTCTTATTATTCTTCCGTATCCTGTCGGATCGGTTGCCTCAGCAGTGATGAGAACTGCTGCATACTCTTCGTCCTCTTCAGCGATCTTCAAAGCTTCGTTGATGGTCTTTGCACTTACCATCGGAGAATCACCCGGAAGAACGATGGTATATCCGCTTCTTCCTTCAAGGAACGGAGTAGCCTGCATAACAGCATGACCTGTACCTAATCTCTGCTCCTGGAAAACATAAGCGACTGTCTCACCCAAGACGTTTCTTACTTCTTCCTGCTTCTCTCCTACGATATATACCTGTTCGGTGCATCCCGCTTCGCAAAGCGCATCTGCTACCCATTGTACGATCGGCTTGCCTGCTACCTGGTGAACTACTTTGGAATGCTTCGAATGCATTCTCTTACCTTCTCCGGCTGCCATAACTACTGCACAAACTTCCATGACAAAACTCTCCCCCGAGTATCTTCTTTTACGCAACTAAAGAGGCGAATATTTCAAATACCCACCTCTTAAGTTTTCTACATATTCAATTATATCATCTCACGGGATTATTAGTATCATTAATCCTGTGAAAATTTGAGTGAACAGATCATCAATCGACCTGTGTCTTCTCGCGAGTCTTGTGAATGAGATTCGAGATCGGCTTATAGATCCAGAACGTTACAAAACTTGCAACTATACCCTTGATGAGATTAAGCGGTACAAAGGTATAAAGGATGACTGTCATCTTGTCCTTAACAAGCGGATTAACAGCTGCACACGTAGCTACGATCGCCTCCATCGGGAAGTTAAATACCTTGATGTAGAACGGAATGTTTACGAACCAGTTAAGCGGGATAGCCAAAGCCGTAAATACAACTGTAGCGATCAACATAGAAACAAGAGCACCCTTACGTGTCTTGAACTTGCTGTAGATAGCTCCTGCGGTGAAGCTGAAGATACTTCCTACAAGGAAGTTGGAAAGTTCACCGACACCTGATGTTCCTGTTGCAGGAAGGTGAATGAGGTTCTTAAGAAGTTCGATGATGACTCCGTAGATCGGACCGAGTGCGAATGCACCTACGAGAACCGGGATCTCGGAAAAGTCATACTTCGCAATATCAGAGATTCCCAGGAATGTAAGTGGGAATTCGAGATACATAAGAATGGAAGCCATGGCAGTTAAGATAGCACAGACTGCTATGCGTCTTGTTCTGACACTTCTGATCTCTCTTTCATTTTTAATGGATTTTGTAGCGGCATCAACTGACATAATAAAAACAACTCCTTTCATCCGGACTATACCGTCGGCCCAGGAGTTTCACCTGATCAGTCATGTCTTTGACATGAGTTGCGGGCTGTTACCGCCGGTCGGGGAATCACACCCCGCCTTGGATCAATACCGATGTTATTATACGCTGTCTTTTTCGAAATGCAACAGTTTATTCATCATCCGGAAGAACTTGTACTTTGCCCAGATATTCTTCGAGCGAGATATCGTTCTCGTAGATATATGTCGCTACTTCAACACCAACATATCTGTAGTGCCATGTCTCTTTTCCGTAGCCTGTCTCAGCAGAATATTCTTCCTTATATCGAAGGATAAATCCGTACTCGTAGCAGTGCTCATTTACCCATATTCCCACGGTGGTCTTATCAAAATCATCGTTGATGTTATCCATGTAATCTGCAGTAAGGTCTAGTGCAAGTCCCAGGTGATGCTCTGATCTTCCGGGGATCGCATTTTTCTTAACTGCAAATGCAATGCCATTTTTATTTTTTGATCTGTCGAAAAGGAATTGCTGCGTTCCGAAGTCGCGCCAGCCTGACACGAGAAGAAGTCCTTTGCCGGTCTGTTCGAGACAGTCATCGTACATCTTTATCCATGCTTCATTCGCGTCTTTTCGAAGCTTCTGATCAAAGGAATGCGGAGCATCTTCAAGGTCAGAAGGAACGTAGTCATCAGGCACCGCGTAGTACTTGTTGACCAGTGCCAAAATGTCATCGGGATTATCGATTATCTGAGCTCTTACTGACCTCGCATCAACAAAACCGTAGTACCATGTCTCTTCGAATTCCGGCTCGATATAACTCGGCTCCAGAGTAGGAACAGGCGTAGGATACGGAGTAGGTGTCGGAACAGTTTCCGTTGTCTCAACGATGGTTGTTACCGTAGTCGTTTCACTCAAAGAAACATCGCTTGCCGTCGGCTCTTGCGATCCGCAGCCTGCAAGCGATGTGAGTGTCATTATCAGAAGCAAGATAAATGCTTTGCGTCTCATTTATTCTCGTATTCTTTCTTCGTCTTCTCGTAGTTCTCGAGTGTTCCGATATCGATACAATCACCCTGTGCCTTATAAGCATAAACAGGAAGTTTCTTATAAAGCCATGACGGGAAATTACCGGGTGCATCAGGAGAGTTTCCTTCAGCGAGGTATTCGTCTATCAGCTTGATAGTTTCTTTCTTGTAAAAATATGTAGCGTAGATTCCCCAATTGCTCTTTGGTTCCTTCGGCTTTTCTGCCATGTCGAGGATCTTGCCGTCATCATCAAGGATGGCAACTGCGAGCTTTTGAAGCTGATGCTTTTCAGGAACGTGGATCGCTACCAGTGTGTCCGCATTTTTCGAGCGGAAGAAATCGTACATGTCGTTGACATCATATGTGAAGATGTTGTCTCCTGCCATGATGCAGATGTCCTCGTCGATCTTCTTCTCTTCGATAGCGAACTTGATGTCGCCGATGGCACCGCGCATGTTGTCAGGCGAATCCGTTCCGTCGTCAAGAACAGCGATAGGAGCCTTGCCGGTTCTGTCGAGAGAGTCTGCCCAGTCCTGAAACTGGGATGCGAACTTAGAGTTACTGATGAGGATTATCTCACTTACATCCTTCATGGAATCGATAGCATCGAGGATATAGTCGATGATGAGTTTCTTTCCGAGTGGCAAAAGCGACTTCGGCATGTTCTCCGTCAAAGGATAAAGTCTTGTTGCATAACCTGCATTAAGTAAGAGTACTTTCATTATTTTCTCCAAATGTTAAGATTGCTTGATTATACACCACAAAGGGTTCTATTTAAACCTTCGGGCGTTTTTTCGACGCATAGTTCTCATTTCTTTTCTGCGCCTCGAAAACAAAATATCCGTCATCTTCAAAGATCTTTACTCCTCCGAAGATGGAGATGAGTTTGTTTTTGTACCAGTCTTTTCGCTTCGTGACCATGTACATCTTGCCTCCGACTTTAAGACGGTTAAAGCCTTTCTCGATGAAGGTCTTTGCCACCTTAAAATCCGTGTGGTAAGGCGGATTAGAAAGTATAAGGTCGAAGCCTGATCCCGGTACGTTTGTAAGGCCGTCACCTGTAACGACGACAGCGCCGTCAAATCCGTTGCGCTTCATGTTTTCGAGAGATACGGAAGAAGCGACAGGATCTATGTCAGTCATCACGATATTATAAGGATCAACGCCGAAGCAGCATGCTGCGAGAGATACGATTCCCGCGCCGCAGCCGAGATCCAGGACCTTCTTGTCAGACGCGAATTCCACGTGCCTTAACATAGAAAGCGTCCCCCTGTCCGCCTCGTTTGGAGAGAACAGGGAGACTTTGGTTTCTACCGTGATTTCTTTGTCGTTGAAGACTGCTTTATACATCAGAGTTTGGACTGAACGAAGTCAGACATTTCCTTCTTAACTGTTGCCAAACGATCGAGAGCAGCGTCTCTGTCGGAGTGGTAAACACCGAAGTAGATCTTGAGCTTCGGCTCTGTTCCGGAAGGACGAGCGCATGCCCAGTCGAGACCCTTGTCGCCGCCGAGCTCATAGAGAAGAACGTTGGACTTAACGAGGTTGATAGGCTCTGTCTTTACGCCGTCTTCAGAGAAGATGTAACGGACGGACTTGGAGTAGTCGCGTACTGCGAGAACGTCAGGACCGCCTGCGAGTTTCTTTGCTTCTTCGAGGTTCTTGCAAGCTTCGAGCTCAGCTCTCATTGAAGCCATAGCTCCGGAGATCTTCTCGGAACCTTCCTTGCCTTCGAGTGTAAAGCTTACTGCTTCCTCAAAACCGAATCCGAACTTGTCGTAGATACGGTTGATCCTGTCGAAGAGTGTCTCGCCTCTGTCGAGTGACTGAGCAGCCATTCCGCAGATGAGCATTGCTGCAACAACAGCATCCTTATCTCTTACGTTGAGACCTGAAAGATATCCGTAGCTCTCTTCGAATCCGAACTGGAAGTGCTTGTCACCGAACTCGTCATCGATCTTGATCCTCTCACCGATGAACTTGAATCCTGTGAGAACTTCCTGAAGCTCAACGCCGTAGTACTTACAGATAGGACCTGCAAGCTTTGTTGAAACGATAGTAGTTACAGCAAAGGAATTCTCAGGAAGAGTTCCTGCTTCCTTCTTGGAATTAAGGATGTAGTCGAGGAGCATGATGCCGACCTGGTTACCTGTAAACGGCTTATACTTAACTTCGCCGTTCTCAACTACCTTACATGCGATACCTACACGGTCAGAGTCAGGATCCGTTCCGATAACGATAGAAGAATCTGTCTTCTTTGCAAGTTCGATACCCATAGCAAGAGCATTAGGATCTTCAGGGTTCGGAGTCTTAACTGTCGGGAAAGCACCATCCGGTTTTTCCTGCTCTTCAACGATGTGGATATTCTTAAATCCGATCTCCTTAAGGATACGTCTAACAGGCTTATTACCTGATCCGTGGAGTGGAGTATAAACGATGTTCATGTCTGCCTGACGAGCGATGGCATCTTTATCGATAACGAGCTCAGTGAGCATCTTTGTGTAATCGATATCTACCTGCTCACCGAAGATCTCGATAAGACCTGTATTCATTGCCTCTTCGTAAGAGATCATCTTAACTGTTCTTACATCGGAGAATGCCTCGATGTTCTTCAAGATCTCGGAAGCTGCCTCAGGTGGAACCTGTCCGCCGTCCTCACCGTAAACCTTGTATCCGTTGTACTTCGGAGGGTTGTGGGAAGCTGTTACCATAACGCCTGCGAAAGCCTTAAAATATCTTACTGCATATGAGAGCATCGGAACCGGACGAAGCTCATCGGAAAGATAAACTTTTACGCCGTATGCTGCAAGAACCGATGCAGTTACTTTTGCAAATTCAGGTGAGAAATGTCTGGAGTCAAATGATACAGCGACACCCTTCTTCATAGCCTCTTCGCCGTTTGCAACGATGTACTTTGCAAGACCTGCGGAAGCCTTTGCTACCGTGTAGATATTCATTCTGTTTGTACCTGCGCCGAGTACGCCTCTCAGTCCGCCTGTACCGAACTCGAGATCTCTGTAGAATCTCTCCTCGATCTCCTTCTCATCATCCTTGATACTGAGGAGTTCATTTCTTGTACTCTCATTGAAGAAAGTATCTGTGCTCCAAAGATCATAAAGTTCGCGATAATTCATAAAAAATTACCTCCTTCGTTAACTATATTCAAATCACATTTTTAAGCTTTTTCTTCAGCAACCGGAGCTGCTTTTTCTTCAGTTTTCTCTTTCGCTTCTTCCGAGATCTTTACTGCTGTTTTCTTGTTTCTGTCGACAATGATAAATGCTGCCAAAAGGACGATTCCGACGGCACTTACAACTAATCCGATCTTAAGACCCGGAGCTACGAACTTAAACTCGACTTTGTGTGTTCCCGTACCCGGATCGACTGCAATAAGAGCATCCTGATAAGGAGTGATCTCTGTCTCTTTTCCGTCTACGTAACATGTCCAGCCCTTCTCGTACGGAATAGTCGTAAGAAGGAGTTCATTCTCGCCGAGATTTGTCGTGAATGAAGCGATGCCGTTATCGTACTTATCAACCGTTACTCCGCTCAGATCCATTGTGTCAAACTGCTTGTCGAAGTTCTCTGCATTGACTGTTGCGAAATACATATCAAGATAACTGAAAGCTTCGTATGAAGATGTGAGTGTGAGTTCGATCTCTTCACCTGCTTCATAGTATCCGAGTCTCAGTATTGTTGTGAAGTAGGAAAGAGGATAAACATAAGCGATCTTCTTGCCGTCGATGAATGAAGTATTCTCACTCTGAAGGACTGCAGAAGCGAGGCAGAAATACTGCTCACCGGAGTACTCGGCCGTGTGCTTGATCGTAACAGCGATCGGAGCATTTGGACTTAATCTGTAGATCGTATTCTTGTCCTCGAGTGATCTCTGAAGATCTTCTTCACCAAGAGGATCATCATTCGCGAAAACTCCTTCGATCGTGATATCCGTCTTATCAACAGGCATCTTTGTTCCGTTATAGATCGTCATGTCTTCTTCGTTAACATGATAGACGCCCTGGTAGATGTTATCCGTGAAATTATTCGGGAACATGGACTTGTACCAGTTGTTCTGGAACGTGAAATAATCCTTGGCTCCCTTAAGTCTCTCGAGCATGTAGAACTGGAAGTTCATAGCTCCCTTATCAACTGCAAATCCGACAGGAAGAGCCTTGCTGTTCGCATAGCTTCTGAACAGTTTATCTTCAGCATCGGAAGATACCAGCTGTCCGTTTGCATAGTCTGTTGTCGTGATGACATTTCCGACTGAGAAGAATGCGTCTACCGGCTTTGATGCACTTGAATATGTGTAGTAAGCATAGTTGAAGTTGACCATGAATCCGAGCTGCTTAACGAATCTTGCATATCTTCTGTTACAGCTTGAATCGAACAATCCGACTGCTCTTTGACCCGTGAAAGCTTCCATCTCATAACCGTACTCGATCCAGAGATCTTCAGACTGCTGAGCATTCTCTTCTGCAGCTACTCTGTATCCGCAGTTGTTTGCCTGTGCTGCCGCGCCGACCTCGTTAAGCTGGATTACTTCTTTCTGGTAATCCGCATCAGGAAGTGCGTTCGTATATGGAGTCAATCCCTCAGCTGTTCTCGGTGCCATTCCGGCTGTCTCGAAAAGTACGAACAGAACGAGGAAGAATGCACAGATCTTCTGCATGTCTTTAAGCTGCTCAGGCCACTTTGTCCTCTTGAGCGCTCTGAATACCAGAGCATAACCTGTAAGAAGACCGACGTTCAGGATGAAGAACCAGCCGTTCTCTGCAAGGTTTCCGAAGCTCTGTGTGATAAGAAGCAGGAACAAAAGGAAAATGTATGTGTAATTGATGTGCTTATTCTCGATCTCCTTTATCTTCTCGAAAACACGATAAGCCAGAGCCATGAGCACCGGGATAAATACGAACGAATATCTGTGACAGAACCAGTTCGGTGTGTCGAAAGCCTGCCACATAAGGTCGATATATGTAACGTTAAATGATACGTACATCAATACCAGGATCGTTCCGTAGAAGATCTTATCCTTTTTCGAGAATAGCTTAGAAAAGAAGAACAATGTGCAAAGGATCGTTACCGTAAGACTGATGAAGATGTACGGGAGGTTTCCTGCCAAAGACATGAAGTCACCGACGTTACCGAAGAAGATCTGGTCAAGGATCTCGATTCCCTTGAACTGGATCAAGTCAGGCTTCTTGGACGGTTCCAATACGTCTCTGTTTCCCAGAACATCAAGTCCTACAGGAAGGATGAATGCTGCGATCGTAAGGATGCAAAGAACTGCGAGAAGAACAAATTTCACGGTCTTGACGATGATCTCTTTGGACTTGATCTTGTTCTCGACTGCACCCATATAGATGAGTCTTCCCAAAAGGTAGAAGAAGCTGAATACTCCGACCATATAGGAAGCGTAGAAATTCGATACGAAAAGGAAGATAAGTGTAATTGCGATTCCGAGTTTCTTATTCTTCTCGATATAGCACTCGATGAAGTAAAGAAGAAGCGGAAGGAGCATATAGCCGTCAAACCACAAGATGTTGAACATGAAGATAACGGCAAATGAAGTAAACGCGTACATGATCGAGAAGAGCATCGGCCAGTAGCTGTCCTTCTTTGTAGCTCTCTTCTGGATGAATATACACATGAATGTCGAACCGAAAGAAAGTCTCAACAACGTGAGGACGACAACTGCCGTATTGATCATGCGGTCAGGGAAAAACAAAGTAATGAGATTGAGCGGGCTGGACATGTAGTAGCCGAATGTCGACATGAAGTTCTTGCCGCAGCCGAGAGCAGCGTCATATGAGAAAGATGACAGGAGATTGTTGATATCCAACTCACGGAGATGCTGCTTATATCTTATGAGGTTAGGTGCATACTGTGCACGAAGATCGCTTATCAAGATCGAGTCCGTACCAAGCGGAGCGATCGTATTAAATGCAAATGCAAATAAAAGCAAAAATAACGTTGCAAAAAAAGTAAAGACCGGTAGAGCGGTCGTCATCTCCAATTGCTTTTTACCTATGGAATTCCTTTTCTGTCGGCGAGGTTTATCCTTTACTTTAAGACTCGCTACTTCTTTCATCTGTTCCTCCAGACCTACGCAAACACGCACTCAAAAAATTTTTAACTCAAATATTATAATATAAGAGGCGTGCTTTTTCCATGTTTAAGCGCTTTTAAGGTCTGATCTCCTGATAATAGAAGCAGGCGAGCTGCGTCCTGTCCCTTAAGTCCAGCTTATCAAGGACCGTGCTCATCATATTTCTGACAGTACCTTCGCTGAGGAACATCTTCTCCGCGATCTCCTTATTGGACAGTCCGTCTGCCACGAGTTCGATCATCTGCTTCTCCTTTTCCGAGATCCCGTGAGCCTCATAATCGAACTGCTCTTTGCGGTTCATGATATCAGGAAGTTTCTCGACTACCTTGCCTCCGAACACGGTCTGTCCTTCGTATATCGCGCGGACAGTCGCAGGAAGTCCCTTACAGTCCTGCTTCAGAACGTATCCTTTTACGCCCAGTTTCAGAGCTTTATTTATGTATTCGTCATCCAGGAATGTGGTAAGAAGAAGTATCTTAGCATCAGGATCAGCCTTGATGATCTCTTCACCCGCATCAAGTCCGTTCATGTCTTCCATCCTGATATCCATGAGAAGGACGTCAGGTTTATGCTCGTTATACAGCTTAACGGCTTCCCTTCCGGACGTGCCGGTTGCCTCGACCGTTATCGGATCACCGACCTTGTCAGTTTCAAGGATTATCTTAAGTGACATTGATACCAACGGATCATCATCTACGATTATTACTCTCATCTTTTATTCCTGGCCTTTCTTCGGGAAAGTTACTCTTACACGAAATCCCGTGCTGTCTGCCGAGATATTTGCCCTGCCTCCGAGCGACTCGCATCTCGACACTATATTCGATAATCCGATGCCCTCGTTATCCGAGTACGGATCATACGTAAATTCCTTGTTCTTGCCGTTATCTTCCACCAGCAGTCTCCAGAAAGTCTTGTTCTCGATGAACTCGACTTTGACCTTATCACCCTTTGAATATTTGACGATATTTGTGACCGCTTCCTTAAGGATCGCGAGGACCGCATTCTTCGTCTCATTCGGTACCGACGATTCGATCATTGTGTTGACCTTGCAGTTAAATCTATCAGGCAAAGTCTTCACGATGTCATTTATTCCGATGGAGATATCGATGGATTCATTATGAAGCTCATGCACGCTCTTTCTTACCGCCGTCATCGCCTCGTTCATTGTGTCTCCCACCGAGTCCAGCATCGGTGCCAGATTCTCGTCCTGATTGATGACTTTTATCGCCTCCATCTGCACGAGAGATCTCGTCAGCATATGACCGATATTGTCGTGTATCTCACGGGCGATCCTGTTACGTTCCTCGAGTGTCGCGAGGTAGATCTTTTCATCTTCCTGCTCGCGCTCTTCCCTTCTTTTTTTCGCCGCATCGAAAGCACTGAATCTCACGTCATCCAGAGTGTTCACGAGCTTTTTTTGTTTCTGCAAAAGATACGAACTTCTAAGTCCCATCGGAACAGCCGCGATTATCACCAGAACAACCGGTATCTTCGTCATCGCCGCCAGGCAAAACCCTATTGTCATCATGCCTTCGACAACAGAGAAAACAACATCTTTTGTCTCTCTTTTTTCTTCTCGAAAAATATGTTCCTTGAAGGACGCGAACGCATACGTGATCATCGGGAAAGTAAAAAGGATAACGGGCTGCTTCAAAACGTATAACAATACCAATGCCAAAGCGCCGAAAATAACAAAAAACTCGTTCTTCCTGTAAAGCTCCGTAATGAATCCCGTGAACAGTACCAGAAGTACTGCGATGACCATCATCGTCACGGAAATATCACTCGTGATAAGAAGCGCGATCAACACCAAAAAGATTATCGATTTGTCTATAATTCTGCCCGTCATTCTTATATGTTAGCACAAAAACGAGATGCCCCATACGGAGCATCCCGAATCTATATTATTTTTTAAGTTCTGTTCTTGCTTTTGACACTACTGCGGTTCCGAGACAGAAGACCACAATGAACAGTATCTGTATACCGAAGCTCTGGAATACTTTGCTCTGACTGAATGTCGCATATCCCTGTGAGTGTGTCATGTTGTTTACTACTACGAACCAGTATGTAGGAATAAACTTTGCAACTGCTAAAAGCTTGTCACCTAAGAGGAACTGCGGAACGAATGCACCTGAGATGAAACTGAATCCGAGACCTAAAATGATGGCTATCATGTTAATGCTCTTATTTGAGATCGGGAACGATGTGATAAAAGCAACCAGTGCACATGAGGAAAGTGTAGCAAGAAGATCGTTTATGGCGATGATCCAGAAGTAATCTCTGAATGTTGTGCTTCCTCTTCCTGCGAGCACATTTACGATCAGGACGATGACGTAAAGTATAAGTCCGAAGGAAACAAGTCCTGCCATGTTGATGAATGCTCTCTTCCTTCTTGATATCGGTCCTGCCTCAATACGCTGTGACAACTTTTCCTCCATCGCATTGATGATGACAACACCCGCTGACATACTCATTACGGTGAACATGATGTACCAGATGTTCTGGTTGAAGTTGTAGATGAAGCTGGACTCACCCTGCTTTTCTGCTTCTTTTGTGTTGACGATAACTTCCGCATGCGATGTCAAAGAATCCTTTGTTTTCGATGCTGCCGTTTCATTATCAAGACCCATCTTGAGATAAGTTCTGTATGTGTTGATGTAGTTGTTGATCTGGTTAGCGAGAACGTATGCCTGTGCTCCTGAAGGAAGATCTGAGATGTATTCTATTCCGTCAGCGTTTCCGTTTATGACTTTGTCCTCAAAACCTTTCTCGAACTTGAACTCATGCATGTAAACTCTGAAGAACATCATGTCTTCGACCTGAGTTTGTGTCTTGTCCTTTACATCAGTTACCGAGTTGCTGTGCTTGAGATAATCTATCAGTCCGCGGCTTAGTGCCGAATCATCTTCATCCACATAGCAGATAGTGAATGATGCTTCCTGGAATATTCCGGATCCCTGATCTGAGTTGAAAAGTCCGATCATTGTCATGAGACAACCGAAGATGATGAGGTATGACAAGATGACCACTTTGTACTTTACTAAGAGCTTGAAGAAATTCTTATAAAGATGCATATGTCTCCCTCCTTAAGATGATTATTGAAGCTGCAAGCATTACTACTGATGCGACTGCGAGTATCAAAAGATTTGTTGCCAAGTCTCCTGGGTTTTCGCAAAGGACGATCCTGTAAAAGATCTTGTTGAAGATCGTTGCCGGATTGATCCTGTTGATTATAGGTGCATAACGCTCGATGTAACCAGGCAAAGTTACGATCATTTCTCCTGACATAAATACTAAGAGCATTACGATACCGAGGGTCTTGTTTTCTCTGGTCTGTACATCGCCTTTGAAGAACATTCCCAGAAGTATTCCGAAGCATATCGAAAACACTGTTGTCGCGATGATCGCTACTGCGATTATTCCAATCTTTGAAAGGACGTCGATTCCTACTACAAAGTGCATGAATAAAACGTGGATGGTTGTTTTCGCGAGGGATGATAAGACCTGTGCGATAAGGCAGTAAAGTACCATCTTTGTTTTCGATGATGATGAGAGAGAAACTCTCATGGCTGATCCTGCAACATCAGCGCGGATAGTAGAAAGAACCCTGATACCCAAAGCGTAGTCAAAAAGTATTCCCATGACGAGTGTGGAGATGTAATACCACATGTACATGTTGGTTCCTTCATCGTTCTCGATGGAGATGTAGGAGAGCCTGTCGCTTAAGCTTCCGGTGATCTCGGTAAGCTTGCTCGGATCTTTCTCCAGACACTCGGTTATGATGTCCATGTTGAACTTATATGTGTCAGCGATCTCCCTGGCGATCATGCCGGTCGCTACACCGTATTTTCCCTGAAGATGAACGACGACTTCATCGTCATTTACGTAGTAATAAAAATCGATGTCTTTGTTGTCGAGTTTCTCTGATGCAGTCTTCTCATCCGTGTATGAGACTTCAAGTTTCAATCCTTCTTCGGAATCGATCTTGGCGAGCTCATCCATCATTGCTTTGAAGTTTTCCTGATAAAGACCTTCACCGTCCAGGACTACATCGACTTTTCTCGGATCGAGCGTGTTCTCGGTCGATACGATATTGCCGAATGTGAGCTTGTAAAGACCCATGAGCGCAATAGGAAAAATGAGTCCCCACAGAAGGGTCGTCTTGTTGCGCAATACCATTTTCAAAAAATATTTCAGCATTGTCTTTTCCTCTTACTCGTCTCTTAATTCTTTACCTGTGATCTCAAGGAAAACATCATTCAAAGTCGGCTGCTCGGAATAGATATTTCCGATGTTGAGTTCTTCCTTCTGAAGGAATGTGATGAGATCAGTTACAACATGTTTTCCTTCGCCTGACTCGGCCTTCAGGATGCCGTTCTCATAACTAACGGAGTAAACGCTTCCCATCGCTTCGATATCTGCGATATTCTTTTCCGTAAGACCTGAAACTTCGATGGTGATGGACTCGTTTTTCTTGATCATTCTCTTAAGTTCATCCGGAGTTCCGGTTGCTATTACCTGACCCTTATCGAGTATCGCAAGTCTTGTTGCGAGTCTGTCTACTTCCTCGATGTAGTGAGTGGTGTAAACGATCGTCGCACCCTGGTCTCTTAATTCCTCGATACCGTCCAGGATCTTGTTTCTGCTCTGAGGATCTACCGCTACCGTCGGCTCATCGAAAAAGATCAATTTCGGCTTATGTGCGATACCGCATGCGATGTTCAATCTTCTTTTAAGACCGCCCGAAAGTTTCTTAGGTCTGAACTTTCTGAAATCGTTAAGTCCCGTGAACTCGATCGCATCCTCTACATATTTTTTTCTCGTTTCCTTATCCTTGATATAAAGGCCGCAGAAGAAGTCGATATTTTCCTGAACTGTCAGTTCCTCATAAATTGCAACTTCCTGAGGGACCACTCCGATCATCTTCTTAAGATCGTATGCCTTCGGGCTCATCTTCTTTCCGAATACTTCGATCTCGCCCTTGTCATATGACAGAAGTGAGAGGATGCAGTTGATCGCTGTTGACTTACCTGATCCGTTAGGTCCCAAAAGTCCGAAGATCTCTCCTTCGTTTACTGTGAGATCCAAGTGCTCGAGAGCGACCAGTTCCTTATACTTTTTTACTAAGCTTCTAACCTTGATGACTTCCATTTCCGTGCCTCCTTGATTTCTTATGGTCTCATTTTCCGACAAAAGCCCCTATTCCTGTAGTGCTTTGAATAACTACTTTGACATGACAAATGTCATTTCTTCTCGAAAAAGAACCCGGGCAGCTTCCGCTGCCCGGGCCCGTCATGAATTGGAGACCAGGGGTCGTTCCGGTCATTAATTCTCTTCTTCCCACTTAGGATTCAAGGTTGTACCCCAGATGTGATACTTCTTGCAAACAGGCTCATCGAAATGCTCCGAGAAGATAGTTGTCCATGAGTGGATGAAATAAGCTTCCTTAACATGTAGTGTGATATCTGTTGCATCGGAAGGAATATCGATGGTCTTTGTTACGCCTGCAGTAAACTCGCCGGACTCCTTGGAGATCCTTACGCCGTTAACTGTGTAATCAAGATAGAACTCAGCAACATATCCGCCTGTGTTCCTTACGGAGATAAATCCGGAACTGGAAGCTGTGAGAACACCGCAAACACTGTCGTTTTCCGGAGCAGGAATATACTCCATGCTGCAGTTGCTCCAGTTGTAGATATCGAATGAATACTTCTTCTGACCGATCAAATACTTAAGTACGACCTCTACATATACGCGGCACTGGTTGAAATCAACACCGAGTGTACCCTCAACGCCTACACCCAGGATACTGGCATCGATAGATACCTTCGGATTATCAGCATCAAGATGTGCGCTTATGAGGTGGATTCCCCAGATGGAGAGATCCACATAGAAGTAGGACTTGGAAACATCACTCGTATCGATATGAACATCGATGCTGTAATCGAATGGTCCGAAGCTACCGTGGATAGCACTGAGTGCATCGTTCGAAGCCATTACGTCGGATTCATTAATGTTCATGAGATTAGCTGTAACTTTCTTGTTGACCCAGATAAGGATACCGAACTCACTTACGTCCAACTTAACAAGACCGCTGTCAGTTGTTCCGTTGATATCGATGATCGAGATGCCGGGGAATGTGATCGTTCCCATAGGGATCTCCTTGCCGTTAACCTTAACAGGTCCCGTAAGCTTCCAGGCTACTCCGCCCATGTATGCCATTGCATTGCTTACTCCCTCAGCTTCGATAGTGTATGTTCCTTTATAACTTGTAACTGTAATGATCATATTTTATTTCTCCTTTTCCTTTATTTGATCAATTCAGCCCTCTTTTTGAGAGGCTTAAAAAGCGGGTTCAAATTGAGTTTTCCCCCTGATTTGCGTAGCGTACCCCCTGACGCTACAGATTACGGTCCCCCTTTCATTTCTTTTTCACACTTCAAGCGCAACATCAATGCATTTCAAACCGGTTTTGCGCGCTTGACAATTCTTCAGTTATTCATTGTCATATTGTGGACATTATCTCAACTCAACTCATTTTGCTCTGATATCTGGTTAATAGGGGATTACGACCTTTTTACTCACGTTAATTTGAGAAATAATCTGCTTTCGTTGTATTGTCTAATTACAGACATTAAACTTTGTTGATTCAGTCTAAGAGTAATTCACCTTTCAAGTTGAATAAATAAGTACACCTGTGTGCTTTTTTCGAGAAGAAAAGAAGGCAATAAAAAAGATCCCCTGAGGAAAAACCTCAGAGGATCTGTTGTTAAGTTTTAGATTATATTATTCAGCAAGTTCGATAAGAAGATTATCGAGGTTGAACGAATCTGTTGTGGTTGTCTCAAAGTAGAGAGTCAAAGTGTCATATCCGCCCGGAACGTCACAGTAACCGTCGACTTCGATCCACTCGTCAGTACCTGTCGTGATGGTCTCGATGTTCGGCCACTCACCGTCGATATCGAGTGTCATCTTGGTCTGCGGAGCTTCGGATCTAACTGCGAATGAGTAGTGGATCTTCTTGCCGACGAAGCCGGAGATATCAACGGAATAACCGTCGTATGTATCAACGCCGCCTGTGCAGAAAAGGCTCTTGGATCCGTCAAACGGATTAACGTCGCCAACACCAACAGTAGCGGAGAAACGAGGGCCTCCGACAAACTTGCCGTCTTCGTAATCCTCGTAGATCGTTGATGTGTCTCTTACGATCTCGACGTAGTCAGCAGGCTTTTGAAGTTCCTCACCTGTGACAGCTGCAACTACACCCTTGAATGCTGTCTTCTGTGAAAGGTCGTCAGCGAAAAGAAGCGGCTTATCAGCGGACTTCCAGGAAAGGTTGTCGCAGATGCCCCATACAGTAACGCACTCGAGCGGCACGCCGGAATTCTTGGCATCGATGAAAGCCTTGAAGAGCTTGTTAAAATAAACACCCTGATCGTACTCACCGTTGTTGTTGTTCGGCATGGAGATATCAAGCTCAGTTACGTTAACGACGAGACCTAAGTCAGCGTACATCTTCATTGCTTCGATGAAGTAATCAACACCTGTTGCAGTTGAGATGTGACCCTGCATTCCTACACCGTCGATATTGCCTGCAGCAGCGATCGGCTTAAGGTATTCGATGATGGTGTCGCGTTTACCGTTCTGGTAGCTGTTGTAATCGTTGTAGAAAAGCTTAACTCCGTCCGGAGCATACTTACGTGCGTACTCGAAAGCCTTCTCGATATAATCGTCACCGATGATCTGTCTCCACTCGCAGTCACGAAGGACACTTCCGCCGTCAGCAACTGCTTCGTTAACTACATCCCATGCGTAGAATGTGCCCGGATATTCTGTCTGAGCCCACTCGAAAACACTCTTGATGTAGTTCTCCATACGCTTGAGCATAAGGTCACGATCAACGAAATCCTTGTTGATGTCGTAGTCTACATGATAAAGCCAAGCAGGTGTCTGTGAATACCATACGAGTGTATGGCCGCGGACAACGATGCCGTGCTCCTTACAGTAGTCGAGAGTTTCCTTCAAGTGATCGAACTTAACAGCCGGACTTTCATTATACTTTGAAAGATCGCTGACGGATGTCTCGTAATCGAGGACGCTGTCAGGCTTAAGTTCGTTCTCGAAAGTAATGGCGTTGAACTCTTTTGTTACGAGCTCGATGTAGTTCTGATTCTTGTTGCTGACAAAAGTCGTAGGGATAGCACATCCGAACTTGAAGTAATCAGCGTAAAGTGTCTTAAGCTCAGGATAGTCAGCGATGTTCGCATACTCGAGCTTAGCGAGAGTTGAAGGATCAACGTAATCACCTACTACGTGCACTTCGAATTCCTTAACGTAGATGTCCTCGACACCGCTTGCCTCAATGTAGAAGAACACGTTCTCGGCCTGCTCTGAGATCTCGATTTCCCCTTGGATCTGAGAGTAGTAACCTGATGAAGTGTTTCCGGTTCCGATGGTGGTGTAGGCCGTTGTGCCAGCGAGGTCATACTGAAGTGACAGGCTGCATGTCGGATTGGCGCTCTTTACGCTCGCCTTTACCTGAACCTTGTTACCTATGAACTTGTCACCCTTGAAATTGACGCCGTTCCAAGCATCGGTTCTGTTAGTGATTTGGAGTTCCCCATCCTTTACTTCGAGCTTTGTGGAATCGCCTCGCGCGATGGCCGGGCCCTTTCCTTTTTCGAAGCTGATGTCGATGTAAGGGACTCCGTTTTCGTCGATCTGAACGCCGTCATTATTCTTGTTACATGCGGCAAAGACCGACAGAGCCATGCTCAAAATGAGCACCAGGCCCGTGAGTTTAAGGATCGTTCTATTCGTTATGTTACTCACCTTACCTGACTCCTCCTTCTTCATTTATGATATTTTTCATTGCCCGCGATCTTGAAGCCTCTGTAGAGCTGCTCCAGGATAACGAGTCTTGTCATCTGATGTGTGAGGGTTATCTTACCCAGGCAGATCCTCTCGTTCGCTCTTTTTGTCAATTCCTCGAAAAGTCCGTTGCTGCCGCCGATCACCACGGTAAGTGTTGATCCGCCCCTTTCAAGGCCCGTCATGAGTTTGTCGGAAAGTTCTTCGGAAGTTAAGAGTTTACCGTGAAGGTCGAGGACCCATACGTAATCTGAATCTGAGATCTTGGAGAGCATCAGTTTGCCCTCCTGCTCGAGTGCTTTTGCTACAGGAAGTGAATCGGGACTGTCAGGTACTTCGACAAATTCGACCTTGGCATACTTAGACAAGCGCTTCACATACTCAGCGATGCCGTCATTGAGCCATTTCTCTTTTATCTTACCTGCACAGACGATCCTTATCTTCATTGAAATACCACCATCGGACTTGAAGGTTCATATCGCTTTGCAACGGACAGGTGATAATCTTTTTCGAGCATGAGACCAAAGCCCATGAGATAATCAACTACCGTGCCGAGCGCGACCTCGGGAACATTATTGTTTTCGCTTAAGTGACCGAGCATGAAATTCCTGGTCCCGCTGTCGATCAGATCCTTTATCATCTTCGCGCAGTCCACGTTGCTTAGGTGCCCGTAAGGCCCTTCCACGCGCCTTTTAAGGACGTAGTCATATGGTCCCGTCAAAAGCATCTCCAGGTCGTAGTTGGACTCGATCAAAATGCCGTCGACGCCGAGCGCCATATCGCGTATCTCTTCGGTCACGTGACCTAAGTCGGTCATGATCATCACGGCCTTATCCTCGCAGCAGACCTTGAAGCAGACAGATCCCGCGGTATCGTGGGGAGTCTTGCAGGTCTTGACCGTGACATTGCCGAACGTGATATCATCCTCGATGACGTGCTCCAATGACGGATCATGCTCTTTCTTGCATGTATAAAGAAATCCACGCATGGTGTCATCCGTGGCATAAACATCTTTATTGTATTTTCTCATGAAAACATCCGCACCCGCGATGTGGTCGGAATGTGCGTGTGACAGGAATACAGCGTCGATGTCGTTAGGATCCGTGCCCACTTTCTCGAGGGCCTCAACTATCCTTTTACAGGAGATTCCACAGTCAAAAAGGAGCTGCAACCCCTCGACTCTTACCAGTATCGAATTGCCGCTGCTGCCGCTGCAAAGAGGGATCATCTCAAATCGTGATGTCATATGATCATGCCTCTCCGTCGTTATCGAAAACAGGTTTTTCCACTCTCTCGACGTCTGCACCAAGTGACGTCAATTTCTCAATGATATTCTCGTATCCTCTGTCGATCCTGCTCGCGTATCCGATGTAGCTTACGCCCGGTGCCTCAAGTGCAGCGCAGACAAGTGCAGCACCCGCACGAAGGTCTGTAGCAGTTACGCATGCAGGCTTAAATGAATCAACTCCGCTTACGAGAGCAACTCTCTCGATGCAGTTAATATTCGCGCCCATCTTCTGGAGTTCAGCGACATACTGGAAACGTGTCTCCCATACATTCTCATGCATCTTGCTCATGCCGCTAGCAAGGCACAACAAAACAACTGCCTGCGGCTGAAGATCTGTCGGAAATCCCGGATAAGGAGCCGTCTTGAAGTTCGTTCCTTCGATCTCTGCATCCGGTTCTTTGTAAACTCTTATAGATTCATCATCCTCTTCAACCGTGTAGCCCATTTCACGCATCTTAGCTGAAAGCGGCTCCATATGTGTAGGGATGAGATTATGAATAGTAACGTCACCGCCCGTTACTGCTGCGGCGATCATATATGTTCCTGCCTCGATCTGGTCAGGGATTATCGAATAAGAAAAGTTTCCAGGGAGCGTCGGAACGCCTGTGATCCTGATGGTGTCAGTACCTGCACCCTTGATCTTCGCACCCATGGAGTTAAGGAAGTTCGCTACGTCAACGATGTGCGGCTCCTTGGCTGCATTGATGATCATCGTAACGCCCTGCGCCTTAGTAGCTGCTAGCATTACATTGATAGTAGCGCCTACGCTCGCGATATCGAAGAATACTCTCGCACCGTGCAAAGGATTAGCTTCGAGCTTGATGATACCGTTCTCGATATCACGGGCATTCGTACCCTTGGCGCCCATCGCCTTAAATGCCTTAAGATGGTAGTCGATCGGTCTTTGTCCGAAGTTACATCCGCCCGGCATTCTCAAATATGCCTTGCCGCAACGTGCAAGAAGCGCACCGAGAAGATAGTACGAAGCTCTGATCTTCGATACTTCAGGTCCCGTTGCCGTATAAGTGTTGATAGTCGTAGGATCGATCCTGAGAGTATACTTGTCGATCTCTTCAATAGTGGCACCGATGGTCCTGCAAAGTTCCACCATTACCTTAACGTCGGAAATATCCGGCACATTTTCCAAAATACATGGGCCGTCCAGCATCATGGATGCTGCCAATACGCCCAGTACGGCATTCTTACTGCCGCTGATAGTAATATCACCGCGAAGCGGTTTACCACCATTTATTCTATATGAATACACTTTTATCTGTTTCCTTCGTCGTTGTTCTTTGCGATCTTATCCTCGATCGCGCTGGCCTCATCCAGGACCTGCCTTACCGCAGATCTTATAGGCTCAGTTTCCTCATTGCCCTTAGTTTTCTTAGGCGAAGATTTTTTCTTCCCTTCAAACAATCTTCCGCTTGTACCATTATACAGTTTTTTCTCAGAATTTGGGTGAATAACTGTCTTGTCTTTGTCCTCAAGACGCACAAAATCACCATTGTTTACATTTTGTTCGTCTTTTTTCGTGACGTTCTCAATTATTTTTGTCTGTTTCATGCTCTGCTGGACCACAGGCTGCATAAGAAATTCCTGAACTTCCTTCTTCTTCTGACGCTCGAATTCCTCCTGCTCCCTCGCGATCCGCTCGTTCTGCTCCTCGATCCGGAGCTCCAGCATACTCTTCTCGTACGCCTCCAAAACCTCCGTCGCATAGGCCTCAGCCGCCGCTTCCTCAGCCTCGGTCATCTCGTCCTCCTCCTGAACCTCAGGCTCGAGAACCTCCTCTTCCTCTATCTCTTCTTCCTCGTCGTCATAATCCTCTTCATCCTCATCGAAAACATCCACATACGTCAGTTCTTCGCACAGATCCTTAAATCTGTCGTCACCTAATAAAGCGATGAGCTTGATCTCGTCTGTCTCATTGAACTTCTCGCTGGTCTCGTTGATCCTCATCTCCTCAGCGGTCTTAACGATATCGTTATAACCCTTGGATCTTGCAGCCTCGATCTCCTCCCTGAAGAAGAAATCTGTTACGGCCTTATAATACGGGATCTCAGATATGACTCCGTCTTTTGCATCTTCATATATTCTTTCAAAGCAGCTCTTGGCCGTCGGCAAGAACAGCGTAAAAGAAGAACCGGAATTAAGCTTCGAGACGATGCTTATATTTCCGTCGTGATTTTCCGCGATCTCTCTTGCGATCGCCAGACCTAAGCCTGATCCGCCCACATCTCGCGAGCCGGAATTGTCAACTCGGTAGAATCTTTCGAACAGATGATCGATATCTTTTTCAGGAATGCCTCGACCGTTGTCATCCACCTGAATGCCTATTTTATCGGCAGTTGTAACAATGTTAATCACGATCTCGTTCGGTTTATCCTTGCCGTCATAGTCGATATATTTGACCGCATTGGTCAAAAGATTCGTAACGACTCTCATGATGAGTCTGCTGTTACCGAATCCCAAAGGATAAGCCGCATTTTTCGGAGAAACGATCCTTACCTTGTCTGCATTCGGGTAATCATTCAGGTTGGAGATAGCCTTTTCGACCATAGGAAAGACTTCGAAGATCCTCATCTGCTTTGTCTGAGTACTCATGGAAAGCACCAGGAAGTCCTCAACGATGTCCTGCATCCTTATGGCGTTGGCCAAGATCCTGTTTCCCCACTTCTCGATCTCGTCGTAAGTCGGTTTTTGCGGTGATCTGAGTTTCTGAACAAAGATCTCGGAAGCTCTTATTACCGTAAGAGGTGTCTTAAGCTCATGGGAAACGTTGGCTGCAAGGTCTTTCTGCCTTCTCTCGTCGTCTTTTATCTGAGTAATGTCTTCTACGATGACGATATCGAAGACTTCGCTCTCAGGAGCCTCTTCTTTTTCGTCCTCTACCTCATAATCAACGGTCCTTTTCAGGATCTTTATCTCATAGATCTTGTTGTTGACCATGTAGTTGGATCTTACGAGGTCCGCACCGTTTTCGATAGATACAAGATAATCGGATTTAAGGTGATTATCCTTGTTGTCATATCTGTCCAGGAATATGTTAAGGTCGCCCGGGATCTTGCCGTTATCGATAAATCCCGCGAACTCAGTTATGGTGTTATTGCTGTATAAGACTCCGTCCTTGCCGTAAACGATGATGCCGAGTCCTACATTTTCTGCGATGGATTTCTGGATGGTACCCATATGCCTTTCGGATTCGAAAGCTTCTTCATAGTCTTTTTTCAAAGATCTGTTTCCGAGAAGGTAGCCAACCATGATACCTACTGCCAATGACAGACAGCAGATTAGCAAAATAAGCCAGAGGTTCTGTTTAAGAGCCTCCGGTACATATTGAGACAGATTGATGGTAAGAAAAAACATTATTATTCAAGATCCTTAGGGAATGAATAACCTGATCCTCTTCTTGTAAGGATGTACTTAAACTTGGACTGATCCGGTTCGATCTTCTCACGTGTTCTTCTGACAGTAACGTCAACGGTACGCTCATCACCAAGATAATCGTACTCCCAGACCTTGTTCAAAAGCTCGCTTCTCTTACATACGCGGCCTGCATTGCTCTCAAGATACTTGAGAAGCTGGAACTCACGGTTAGTAAGATCACATGATTCGTCGTAACGGTATGCCTGCATTGCATCGAAATCGATAATGAGCTCACCGCCGCAATATACGTGACGGTTCTCATCGCCCTGATTCTTGGAAGCATCACCCTTAGATGGATAAGATGCTCTTCTCAAGGCAGCCTTGATACGTGCAACCAATACGCCAGGCTCAAAAGGCTTGGCAAGATAGTCATCAGCACCGATCCTCAGTGCCTCGACCTGATAGTCTGTAGCATTTCCTCTTGCAGTGAGGAAGATAATAGGAGTGTTATAGTTAGCGTTTCTGAAATCTTCAGTAAACTGAAGTCCGTTATAATCCTTCATCATCCAGTCAAGAACGATAAGGTCAGGATCGAGCTCAGTAGCCATCTTGAATCCTTCTCTTCCGTCTGTTGATGAAATTGTCTCAAAGCCAAAAGTGTTAAGAACGTCTACAATGGAGTCAACAATTGCCTGTTCGTCGTCGACTATAAGTATCTTGGCCATGGGAACCTCCTGATCATTTAATTACATATTAATAAGTATAACACTAATATTACAAAAAAAAGCAATAACAATCATTGAGCATAAAAAAAGGACCAACCTGCGTTTATTCGCAAGTCGGTCCATATAATCCGGCAGCAACCTATTTTTCCGAGCCGTCTCCAGCTAAGTATCTTCGG
>CAMYXL010000052.1 GCA_947303255.1 uncultured Clostridia bacterium
AACGCTGAAGGCATCTAAGTGTGAAGCCAGCTTCAAGATGAGATTTCCCTCTTTTGGTAAGGGCACTGGAAGACTACCAGTTGATAGGCCGGGCGTGTAAGCATAGTAATATGTTCAGCTTACCGGTACTAACGCCCGAGGACTTGACCACAAGTTATGTTCAATTATCTTAAGAAGAAACACTGTGTAAAGAATCTCGATATTGCTTCTCCTTTTGGAGATTAGTTTTCTATGTAGTCTTGAGGGTACAAAACTCTCAACCATTCCGGTGGTTATTACCTTGAGGTCACACCTGTTCCCATCCCGAACACAGAAGTTAAGCTCAATGGTGCCGAAGATACTTAGCTGGAGACGGCTCGGAAAAATAGGTTGCTGCCGGATTATATATTCCTCTATAGCTCAGTCGGTAGAGCATGCGGCTGTTAACCGCAGGGTCGTAAGTTCGAGTCTTACTGGAGGAGCCAAGAAAGCCAAGCATTCGCTTGGCTTTTCTTTTTGCCTGAAAATACCATTGATCAGCTAACTCTACTGTCAGTCGCTTGACTTACTTCCTATAATCAACCATACTTTTTTCAGGGAGTCGTGACATTCACCATATGGATAAAGAAAAGACGGGACAACTTATAACCGAACTTCGCAAGGAAAAAGGGTTTACCCAAAAGGAACTTGCGGATATTTTGAATGTCACGGATAAAGCCGTTTCCAAATGGGAGAGAGGCTTAAGTTTTCCGGATATCTCAATGCTTGAACCATTATCAGAAGTTCTCGATATCTCCATTATGGAGATCCTGGCAGGAGAAAGGCAGGACGAGAAGGAGACTTTGTCGCGCGAAGAAGCGTTAAAGCTCATAAATGATTCAGTCGAATTGAGTGATGAAGAGATACGTCATAAGAAGGAAAGAAGCAGATTCGTCATCATAATTCTGATAGTAATCTCGCTTTTACTGATATCACTGACATTGAATGTCATTAGTTTAACAAGATAAGGAGTGCTGCAAGTGGAATTTTCGATAGTATTTTATGTCACTTTAGCTATATTGTTGCTGATCCTGCTTGTTAATGCATCTCGCAGGTCTTCGATCGAAGAGCCATTCTTCGACAAAGTTTTAAGCAAGGAATTCCAGGGTTTCTTAGCTGTCTTTATCATTATCCATCAGACAGTTGTTACCCTTGATCATTTTGCTAACGGAGACGGAAGGGTATTCCTGTTCCCGTTCTTCAATTATTTCTATTATGGTATTCTTGCTGTCTGCTTTTACTTTTTCAGTTCGGGTTTTGGCCTTATGAAGAGATGGATGACCGATGATAAGTATATCAAGGGCTTCATGAGAAGAAGGATATTTACGGTGCTTGTTCCTTTCTTCATCTGCAACTATATCTATCTTACTGATGCTCTGATACAGAATATTAAGGTAGGAGCTCATTTCCACCCTCTTGAAGTTGTCTGCAGCTTCTTCGGATTCTTCCTTATTAACAACCAGATGTGGTTTGCTGTTGAGATCATGATTCTTTATCTGGTATTCAGGATCGTTTTCGCGAAGGTTAAAAAGCCGGTCCCAGGCATCATTATCATGACCATTGTGGTTCTTGTCATGATGGTGATAGGCTTGCTTTGCGGTCATTCGGACTCTCCTGTTATGTCCTATTGGTTCATGGGTGAATGGTGGTATAACACGATACTCATGTTCCCTATTGGAATGTTCTACGCGTATAAGGAAGAGCGCTTGAACAAGATATTCAGAAAAGCATTTGTATCAATACTTATTGCTTCCGGTATATTGCTTATCATCATTGATTTTGTCCATCGTATCCTTATAAATAAATGCATCTATTGGACTGAAACTCTCGGTTCTGATCACCCGATCCTTGATAAGCTTCAGGGACTAGGTGTTGAGACGGTATTTGAGATAGTATTCATTATCTTTGTACTGACCATCATGTCGCGCGTTAAGTTCGGTAATCCAATCCTCAGATTCTTAGGTAAGATATCTCTTGAGATGATAATGCTCAATTACCTGTTCTGTTCAAAACTGTATTTCCTCTATACCAGATACGGAATCTACGTATACCTGGCAGCGGTAGTTGCAGGAACTGTTGTAAGTGCATCAATCGTATACTTCATCAAGAACATAGTACTTGAGAGAAGAAATAAGCTGTTCGACGGTAAAGTAAATTAATTAATGGAAATAACATAGCCGCGGGATCTAATGATCTTCGCGGCTATATTATTTTGGGTTTGAAAAAAGTATTACTTAGTCTTTATTATTGCTTCCTTAATGTTTTCGTAAAGCTCAATATAAACTGCTGTTACAACGAAGATAAAGACTGCACCGTATCTTCCGAAGAAGGAGCTGTTGTTTGATACCAGGAAGACCATCATCGTAAAGATATGCATGATGTAGATACCGAGTGATGATCTCTTTCCGATCTTTTCAGCATATGTTCCCATACCGAACTTAGGGAACTTCAGGCAAAGAAGTACGAGAACTATCGTGAGGATCTCACATCCGACGAAAGGAACCGCGACGCCCTGCTTGTATGTATTAAGCTCGAATATAGCCACAACGCTTGCTGCTATAGCAAGGACTCCGAGGATAACGGAGATGAACTTGATGTTGAGGATCTTGTTTTCGAACCTTCTTATGAGCATACCGGTAAGCGGATAAGAAAGACCAACAAGGATCGCGTTTCTGAGCTGGTAAGGCTCGCCGATATTCAAGTGTGACAAGATAACATATGCAGCGATAAGGACCGGACCGGCAAATACTGCGTGCTTTAATATCTTGATCTTATTAAGGATAAGAAGGATAACGAGAGCGTAAAGGAGTGATCCAAGGAACCACAGATGCTCGGAGAACGGTGAGAAGTTATAGAGCACGAAGTCCAATATCTTCTTAGAGGTGAAGTATTGTCTCATGTCGATCCTTCCCATTGTTATCTTATCAGCGATCGCTGTTGCAACTCCGTAGAAGACGTTGGCGCCGACAAAGAAGATGAGCATTCTCTTGGTCTGCTTTAAAAGTCTCTTCATCATTTCCTTCGAATCATCTCTGTAGAGCATGTAGCCGCATATTACGAGGAAGAAAGGAACTGCTGTCTTACCGAATGTAATAAATACATTTCCTGCTTTTCCGTCAAATGGCCAGTGAATAGCAACTACCAGGAATGCCATTATTATTCTCATGACGTCGATGGCGTGATTACGGGATGAACCGATCTCCTGCTGTTCTTTAAGCTTAAGCTTGCCGTTAATAAGAGCGATAAGATATTTGTCTACGCCGCTTATTATCGTAGCTGCTCCGATAGCCATAAGGATCGTAAGGATAATGTACATGGACGGAGAAGTAACTCTGAATATCGTGCCGTCCTTAAGTCCCATGAGGAAGAGGTTATGGATAAGATAAAGTTCGAGGGAAATGGAACCTAAGAATTTGAGAACAGGGTTTCCGAATCTGACTTTGAGCATGACAAGGAGCACGAAGAAG
Source organism: uncultured Clostridia bacterium (assembly GCA_947303255.1). Lineage (GTDB taxonomy): Bacteria > Bacillota > Clostridia > Saccharofermentanales > Saccharofermentanaceae > Saccharofermentans. The sequence goes on from CAMYXL010000052.1 coordinate 3,486, forward strand.
ACAAAGCAGATGATGAACGGGAGCTGTACGCTAAGGCAGCGAAGCTTATCCCCATATGCAGGATCTACGCCCGGAATCTCGCTCCAGTAGGAATAAGTCTTAAGTGCATATATATCTTTTTTATAGAAGAATACCGTAAGCACACCGAAAAGCGGGAGGAGTACAAAATAAACTTTGCGAACGACTTTTGTAATGATTTCGGAGTGCTTGGATACGATGATACCTATAACAAACAGGAAGGTAGAGTTGTACCACCATTCGCCCATGAACCAGTAGCTGCAGGAGAAATCTTTACCGTGACAAAGGTAAAGGCTTCCGGCCATCATTCCGAGAACGAAGATACTCATAAGGATCGTTGCAATAGTGCGGTTCTTGATAAGTCTGTAGAAGATAAAGAATGCGAGATACAAGATAGCGATCTCAACGATATACCACATGTGGGAGTTGATGAGAGACCAGCCGCTCAAGATACCCAAAAGCTCCAAAGGTTCGTACTTGGCTCCGCAGATACAGGAAGCTACAGTGAACACTGCGATACATGAATAGAAAGGAATAAGTATCGTTACGAAGCGTTTTCTGAGGAATCCCTTAAGGTAATCAGGCTTGGTCTTAAGGCTGGTATAAAGTCCGTAGCCTGAGAAGAAGAAGAATATACCTACGAAGATAACGCCGCATTCTGTCAGGAATTCGAACGGACCGGATCTTTCAACCAGATCCTGCGACAGGTGGTGAAGGATGATAGCGACCGCGGCAAAGCCCTGTATGGCCTTGGATTTATCAAGACCCAGAGGCTGTTCCTGCCATTCGCGCCTTTTCGAGAGTTTGGCACCTGCGACAAGAACTGCTACAAGGATAGCTGCAAATAGCCACAGAGGGAACTGGAATTCGGTAAAGTTCTTGAAGAAATTGGTGCTCTTTTTATCGGGCGTTCCGGAAGATGAAGGAGTCTTTGAGGATCCCTCGGATGAAATGACCGCTTCAGTCTCGGAAAAAGGCTCCGCTTCGATGGGAACAGACTGTCCTTCAAACTTAATGGTTCCTTCTATGAACTCGGCCGTGTAATCAAGGAACTCGACGTCTTCGTCTGAAAACGGTTTTACTTCACCGGAACCCAGCGTGTCATTGATGAGCATTACGAGTATCTGATGCATCCTTCCCGAATCAGTAATCATTGAATACTGGTAACCAGTGATCTCACCGTTACCTGATAATGAGAAGTGAAGTTTATAAACGGACAGGTCGTCGCAAGCGGCAAGACCATGTCCCGTTATCGAGCATGTGTTAATGTTGTCATCTGGGTCGAACAGGCGCCAAGGGTCTTCGACAAATGAATCCGCTGACGTGTCTGAAGGAGCTGCGCCTTCGATCTCCATTATTATGAAGAACTGATACTCCTCCTGGTTAAGGGATTCATGAGGTGCCTGAAATTCAATTCCAAAGTGCTCATACGTATCAGTAATGGCACTGTAGGGCATTTCATGCTCTGCTAAGATAGGATCGTCCTCACTCATTCCGATCCAAATGGCATTTTCATATTCAGGCGGCAAAGTGAACGTAAATCCGTCGGGCATTGTATAAGTCTGTCCTTCCTCGTCAGCCGATACGGCAAATGACAAGGAAGCGACTATGAGCATAACGGTCAGAAAAGTGCATAAGAACTTTCGAAGTCTCATAAGGTTCCTCCTGGAGTTTTTCTTGATTTTAATCTAGCAATATTAATAATCAGTTGCAATCGACCGTTGGTAGAATGCCCTGTTTTCAGGGGTTTTGGCTTGTTCTTATTGTTTTCGAAAAAGAAAAAGGACCTTTTCGGATTTACCGAAAAAGCCCTAAATAAATTACTTATTATATGAGGATCAATCGTTGATCTCGTCGGAGTAGAGTTCCTTGATGTCGAAAGACTGAGCTGTCTTAAACTCTTCGCCGAGCCAGGTCTTATGATAGTGTTCTCTTCTGTACTCCTCAGGTGTAAGACCGGTCTGCTTCTTGAAGACCTGGATGAAGTGACTTTGTGATGAGAAGCCCAGGTAGTTGGCGATATCGAGAGATGATTCGTTAAGGTAACGGAGCATCTTTGTAGCGATCTTGATCTTCTCGTCTCTGATGTACTGGCTTATCGAGATGTTCATCTCCTGTTTAAAGAGCTTGGATAAATAGCTCGGGTTAAGCTCGAGAGCATCAGCAATGGATTCGATGGACAGATTCTCCTGGATGTGCTCTCTTATATATTCGATGGAAGCTACGATATGCTTGGAGATACCGATCTTCTGCTTCTCGGACTTCATCTTCTGGCAATAGTATTCGGCGATCTGTCTGTGTAAGGTCACGATCTCTTCTACGGAATTACAACTGTCGATCTTTCTTATAAAGATGTCGCTTATGGTGTAGCTTACTGTTACGTCGAGACCTGCCTGGATGCAGAATCTGCTCAGAAGAGCGGTAGTGATGATCGTATGATAACGCTGACTCTGAACGGGATCGGAGCTAAGGGGACTGCCCTTGAGCTTCAAGGCGGTAGGGTGATTATATAATCTCTCCAGTGCCTTTGTGTCTCCGCTTGATACGATATCGTAGAATATCATCTCACGTCTGAAAGCATCGGATGAACCCCATTCATCCGGATTCTCTCGTTCACGGTTCTGAAGGAGCAAACGTTGTAATTCTTTATCTATATTTATCATAATCCCACCATTTAGATAATCGAGGATTAGTCGATTATTCTGATCTCTTTGATTACCGGCTGATCTTCTTCTGCTACTGCACCGTTCTCTCCGCTGTTCGGAGTGTTCTCGCAGATCTGGTTAACGATATCCATTCCCTCTGTTACGTGACCGAATCCTGCGTAGTTACCGTCGAGTGAAGGATAATCCTTGTGAACGATGAAGAACTGGGATGTAGCACTGTTGGCATCATTTGCTCTTGCCATGGAGATCGTTCCTGCTACGTGCTTGATATCGTTTGTGATACCGTTAGCGGAGAACTCACCGTAGATAGGCTGGAGCTTAGCTGCATCTTCTTCGTTCTTGGCTGCACCTCCCTGCATCATAAAGCCGTTGATGATACGATGGAACTTTGTTCCGTTGTAGAAACCTGCTTTGGCAAGTTCAACGAAGTTTGTAACAGAAATAGGAGCTACATCTGCATCGAGCTCAACTTTGATTACGCCGTAACCCTCGATCTCGATCTCAGCGTGGTGAAGACCTGAAAGCTGTTCTTTGCCTGTGTTGATGTATCTTGTGGACTGGTACTTGCCACAGCCTGAGAAGGCTAAGAACATGCTGATGATCAATAAAAGGGAAGCAAATCTGAAGGTTTTTCTCATAATGTTTTTACCTCTAAACTAGAATACAATCATTATAATAAAAATATCTAAAAAAATACATACAATTAGGTCTTATGGCAGATTTTTTTGTTTTGGTGTAAGATTGACCTGTCATTTCAGAGCAGGAGTATTTATGAAAAGTTTTGAAGTCAACAAAGACCAGGCCGGCAAACATGTTGTCAGAGCCGCGATAATGGAATTCCCGATGCTTACGGCGGGTCAGCTTCAGAAAGCCTTGAAGCATAAGGACATCCGCGTGGACGGTAAGAAAGTCTCCTCAGATGTTGAGGTTTCTTTGGGTCAGACGGTGGAAGTATGGCTTCCGGACAGTGTTTTCGAGAATACGGAAAAGAAAGAAAAGCCTGCAAAAGATGCGTATAAGGTCGTGGCTGAAACGGATGATCTTCTGATCGTCAACAAGAGCCAGGGCATTCCGGTGCACGGCGGCAAGGGCGTCGGTACCGACAATCTCATTGATATTGTTCGAAAAGACACGCGTAATCCCAACATGGACCTGTGCCACAGGATCGACATGAACACGGGCGGTCTTATCATGCTCGCGAAAAATAAGGATGCGCTTGAAGATGCGATCGCGCTTTTTAAGGAAGATCTTCTCATCAAGAGATACAGATGTCTCGTGCTGGGCGTTCCGACTGAGGGCGAAAATGTTATCTGCGAGGATGACGCCATCATGAAGGAAGTCAGCGCATATCTGGAGAAGGTGGGGAATCAGGTCTTTATCCATGATCTGGAGCAGAAGGGCGACCTGCCGATCACATCAAGATACAGAGTCATAAATGTTTACGAAGGCGTAGGACCTGACGGCGCGGATGTTGCTGATATCGAGGTCGAGCTCGTTACGGGAAGGATGCACCAGATAAGAGCCCAGTTCGCTCACATGGGATATCCGATCATAGGTGACGGCAACTACGGAAGAAATAAGGTCAATACATATTTCAGATCGCTTCAGGGCGGCAAGGTTAAGTTTCAGCAGCTCTTTGCAACGACCTTGATACTTCGCAAGATCCCGAAGAGCAACAGACACTTTGCCATGTCCGGCAGAAAGTTCTCGATCGAGCCGAGATATGACGTGAAGATCAGAGGTTAATATGGCGATTTCCGACAAGTTAAACGGCAAGAAGATCCTTATCTGGGGCAAGGGCAGAGAAGGCCTTTCCACGGAAAGATTCATAAATCAGTTCTGCGAGAACGTTACCTACGATTTCTTCGTGGGAAGCGAAGATGAGGTCAGGTTCGAAGACTATGATCTCGTCATCAAAAGCCCGGGAATCATAACCGAGAAGGATCATCCGAACATGACATCACAGACGAGACTGTTCATGGAGCAGTTCTCGTCTCAGACAATAGGTATTACGGGAACAAAAGGTAAGAGCACGACATCGTCGCTTCTTTACCGCGTGCTTCGTGACTCACTCGACAGGGAAGTAGTTCTCGTCGGCAACATCGGTTTCCCGTGCTTCGACTACTATAAGGAAATGTCCGAAGGCGCGCTCGCTGTTTACGAGATGAGCTGCCATCAGCTGTCGGACCTGGAGACATCGCCGCACATCGCGGTTTTCCTGAATCTTTATGAGGACCATCTGGACCGCTATAAGACGATGGACAGATACTATGCTGCCAAGAAAAACATCACTTCGCATCAAAGTTCCGACGACATCCTCTTTATCGGAAACGACGTTCCTGAGACACCGACCCGTGCTAAGAAGATCGACATCAGTTATTCTGATGCCATGGACTTCGACATGAAGCTTCAGGGCGACCACAACAAGTTCAACGCGACCATCGTTTATAAGATCGCCACGGAACTTTTCGGACTTAAGGACGGGGACGTACGAACATCCATAAGTGAGTTCCAGGGTCTTTCGCATCGTCTCGAAAACATTGGCACCATTAACGGCGTCACATATTATAACGATTCTATATCCACCATTCCTGAAGCAACCATAAGGGCAGTGGAGAGTATCAAGAATACGAAAACGGTCATCGTCGGAGGACTCGACCGTACCATCAATTACGATAAACTCATCGCGTTCATGAAGGAGCGCACGGATATTTTCTTCATCTGTACATATAAGACAGGTGAGAGGATCTACGAGGAAGTTAAAGATCTTAAGCATTGTTCCTACAGGAACGATCTTAAGGAAGCCGTTGAGCTTGCTAAAGAGATCACTCCGTCAGGAACTGCATGTGTTTTCTCACCGGCAGCTGCATCATACGGTTACTTTAAAAATTTCGAAGAGCGCGGCGACTACTACAGAAGACAGGTGCTTAACGACTCTGAGCAGACTTTGGTCTTCACGGGTGATATCGGATTTGATAAATACATGGATGGCAGATGGAAAGATGAAGATCTTTTATCATCCGACATCAAGGACATCCTTAAGTCAGCTGATCACGTTATCACGAACGTTGAAGGTCCTATCATGAGGTCCGACAAAGAGGAAGTGACCGAAGGCGTTAAGCAGCTCCTGCACTCAATGGATATCGAAGTCGCGGATTTCCTCAAAGATATCGGTTCCGACATCTGGAATATCTGCAACAACCACATAATGGATGAAGGCGAAGAAGGCATCAGGAGCACGCTTAAAGAGGCAAGAGCCAGAGGCGTTAAGACTTTGGGCGCAGGCATCAATATAAACGAAGCCCGTAAGGCAGTATATATCGATGAAGCGGGCGGAATCGGAATGATCGGCGTCGGTTATCAGCGCGCATGCAGAAAAGCAGATAAGGATAAGGCAGGGTGCTTCAGCTGGAGCGACCTGGATGCTATCAAAGCTGCGATCGCCGAGATCAAGGCAACATGCAGATGGTGTATCGTCGTAGCTCATGCAGGCGAGGAGTTCACACCGCTTCCGTCACCTTATACCCGCGAGAGATATCATCTGTATCTTGAGATGGGCGCCGACATCGTTATCTCACATCACCCTCATGTTCCGATGAACTATGAGACAGTGGGAGATAAGATCATATTCTATTCTTTGGGAAATTTCATTTTCGATACGGATTACCAGAGATCGCAGTTTAATACCGAGAAGGGTATCATGGTTAAGCTTAAGCTCACGAAGGAGAAGTTCGACTTTGAAGCTTACGGCATTGATATCATCCGTGGCGAGGAGAAGATAAAGATCGGCGATCTGCCGCGTATCTTCCGGGATGTTCCTGAGGAGGAGTATAAGCTTCTTTCACCGCTTTCTGCCAAGATGCATATTGCTGCGACAAGAAGGCAGATGACATATCTTGATCCGAAGCGTTTTAAGAACGCGACGGAAGAAGAGTGGGCCGAGCACTTTGCTGAGCCGCTTAGGACCGGTAGAGTTCCGGGCGAGACTCTGGATTTCCACATCCTGTGTCCTCTGGCCAAGGAAGCCGAGAAGGGCGAGTGGAAGAACAGCAAGATGAAGGATATCGTTGACTATATCCTGGAACAGATGTGAGGAATTATGACTGAGATAGATATCCAAATTGAGACAAACGTGTATAATGAGCCTTACAGGTGTAAAGGCAAGAAGCACACCGACGGAAGCATCATAACCTACGAGTGGGAAGAGTCCCGTGAGAAAGGTGAGAAGCCTTCGAAGTATAAGCTCACCGTTGACCCTCAGGCCAAGTCCTGCGAGCTCATAAGGGCGGGCGACGTTAAGAGCAGGCTCACCTTTAAGCCGGGCGAGAGGACCCTCGGATCCTTCGTGACAGTCTACGGTGAGATGGAGATGCACATCAAGACGATGTACATCAATATGCCCAACATGTTCACCCGAAGCGTCGAGATTTCCTATAGCCTGGACGAGAACAGTGACCTGTCAGTCAACACGTTTGTGCTTAGAGAGATATGATTTTGATTTTGTTGCTCGAAAAAGCAAAAAAGTGCTTGCAAATCAAATCGCTATAGAGTAAAATCTTTAAGCATTATGTGAATAAGCCTTGTAATGCAAGGCGTGAATAATAGTAAATTTCCCACTAAAGCAGAACTTGGTGGCGAAGGTAAGTAAACGGAGGTGGAGACAATATGGCACATCCAAAACGTAAGTGGTCGAAGGCAAGAACTTCCCGTCATAGAAGTATCTGGAAGCTCAGCGTGCCTGGATTCGTAGAGTGCCCACAGTGTCATGCTAAGATGCTTCGTCGTAAGGTTTGCAAGAGCTGCGGATATCTTGACGGTAAGCAGGTAATAGCAATTGGTGAGGAAGCTTAATCCTAGGGATTAACACAAAGCGACTTACAAAGGCAGTGTGATCAAAAAATCATCACTGCTTTTTTTTGTGTGAAAGCAGGTAAGCTTTTTCGAAAACCCGGATGAAGATCAGGAGGAACTAAAAAGATGAGTAAACCGGTGGTAGCGATAGTAGGAAGACCGAATGTCGGTAAGTCCTCATTATTCAATACTCTTTACGGCGAGAGAATATCTATTGTCCATGACACTCCGGGTGTCACCAGAGACAGGATCTATGCAAACTCAGTATGGCGCGAGCGCGAGTTCGTCATGATCGACACGGGCGGAATCGAGCCTGACAAGGACGATCAGATCCTGAAAGGCATGAGGATCCAGGCTGAGATCGCCATGGAAACGGCTGACGTTATCCTTTTCATGTGCGACATCAAAAGCGGCCTTACAGCTGCAGACGAAGAGATCGCGGTCATGCTCCGTAAGGCAAACCGTCCTGTAGTCATTGCAGTCAACAAATGCGACAAGGTAGGCGAACCGCCTGCCGAGATCTATGAATTCTATAACCTTGGCTTAGGCGATGTAATCCCGATATCCGCATCCCACAGACTCGGAATCGGTGACCTTCTCGACGCCATCTACGAGCACTTCCCGAAGGAAGGTGAGGGCGAAGAGGACAACGAGACAATAAGAGTTGCTCTCATCGGTAAGCCTAATGCAGGTAAATCTTCTCTCACAAACCAGATGACAGGCGAAGACCGCTGCATCGTTTCCGATATTCCGGGAACCACGAGAGATTCCATCGATACAGAAGTTATAAATAAGTACGGCAAGTTCACCATCGTTGACACTGCCGGTATGAGAAAGAAAGGCAAGATCGAAGACGCGATCGAGAAGTACTCCATGGTACGAGCTCTCGCATCCATCGAGCGTGCCTCCGTATGCGTTATCCTCATTGATGCGACAGTAGGTATCACAGAGCAGGATACGAAGGTTGCAGGTATCGCTCATAATGCGGGCAAAGCGTGCATTTTCGCGATAAATAAATGGGACCTTATCGAGAAGGATACCGGTACTCTTGAAGGAATGACAAGGATCGTAAAAGACCGCTTCGCATTCATGGACTACGCACCTGTCCTTTTTATCTCCGCGAAAACAGGTCAGCGCGTAGATAAACTTTTCGAGACCATCGTAAAAGTACACGAGCAGGCAGGAAGACGTCTTAAGACAGGTGTCTTCAACGATATGCTCAACGAAGCGATCGCAATGGTACCTACTCCTCAGGATAAGGGTAAGCACTTAAAGATCTACTACGGAACCCAGGTAGCAACGAATCCGCCTACGTTTGCGCTGTTCGTTAACGACAAGGAACTTTCGCACTTCTCATATGAGAGATACCTGGAAAATCAGATACGTAAGAACTTCGGATTTGAGGGTACGCCGATAAGGTTTTTCCTGCGTAACAAGAACAAGTCCGACGAAGATTAATTATTTGTGTAATGTGCCTTATAGTACAGTAATTAACGTTATTGCATAATTTTAGACGTGAATAAAAAATGAGGTAATTGTTTATGGCAAAGATTGAAAACATGCGTAACATCGCGATCATCGCGCACGTTGACCACGGTAAGACAACGATCGTCGATTCCATGCTCAAGCAGGCTGGTATCTACCGTGATAATGAACAGATAGTTGAGCAGGTCATGGACAGCAACGACTTGGAGCGTGAGCGAGGCATTACGATCCTTGCCAAGAACACTGCTATTTCATATAAGAACTACAGGATCAACGTAGTTGATACTCCTGGCCACGCAGACTTCGGCGGTGAGGTTGAGCGTGTACTTAAGATGGTTGACGCGGTTTTGCTCGTTGTAGATGCATACGACGGACCGATGCCACAGACAAGATTCGTTCTTCGTAAGGCACTCGAGATGGGTCTTAAGCCTATCGTTTGCATCAACAAGATCGACCGTCCCGATGCAAGACCTAACGAAGTTGTAGATATGGTATTCGACCTCTTCTGCGAACTCGGTGCAGATGACGATCAGCTCGAATATCCTACGATCTTCTCATCCGGTAAGGCAGGAATCGCCACAAGAGACCTCAAAGAATATGAAGATGGAAAAGCTTTGGACTTCTGCCCATTGCTCGATGAGATCATCGAATATGTACCATGTCCTGAAGGTGACGTAGACGCTCCATTGCAGCTCCTCGTTTCCAACATCGATGCAGATCCTTATATCGGACGTATCGCAGTAGGACGTATCGAGAGAGGTACTATCAAGCAGAACCAGCAGGTTGTTGTCTGCACATACGGCGACGATGCAAAAAGAAACGCTAAGATCGTTAAGCTCTTGAGATTCCAGGGCCTCGGCAAGCAGGAGATCACAGAAGCATCTGTTGGTGAGATCGTATGCGTTGCAGGTATCCCTGAAATCAATATCGGTGATTCCATCTGTGATTCACAGACACCGGAGCCTATCCCATTCGTAAATATCGACGAGCCTACTATCGCCATGACATTCTCCGTAAACGACAGCCCGTTTGCTGGTCAGGACGGTAAGTTCGTTACATCAAGACATCTCCGTGACCGTCTTTTCAAGGAAGTTGAGACAAACGTTTCAATGCGTGTTGAAGAGACAGATACAACAGAGGCATTCATCGTTAAGGGCCGTGGTGAGCTTCATATCTCCATCCTTATCGAGACAATGAGACGTGAAGGATATGAGTTCCAGGTATCTAAGCCGCAGGTAATCATGAAGGAGATCGACGGTGTTCTTTGTGAGCCGGTCGAGGAGCTCGTTGTAGACGTTCCTGAGGACTTCGTAGGACCTGTTATGGATAAGCTCGGAAGACGTAAGGCAGAGCTTTTGAACATGCTCCCGCCGGAGAAAGGATACACACGTCTTGAGTTCCGCGTTCCTTCAAGAGGTATCATCGGATACAGGACCGAATTTTTGACCGACACTAAGGGCAATGGTATAATGAACAGCGTTATCAGTGGTTTCGAGCCGTTCGTTGGTGAGATCGAGACTCGTTCTCAGGGCGTACTCGTAGCATTCGAGAGCGGTGATGCCATGACCTATGGACTTTATAATGCACAGGACAGAGGTGCACTTTTCATCGGTGCAGGTACTCCTGTCTATGAAGGTATGATCGTAGGTATCAACCCGAAACCGGAAGATATCAATGTTAACGTATGTAAGAAGAAGCATGTTACGAATATGCGTGCTGCAGGTTCCGATGATGCTATGCGTCTTACACCGCCGCTCAACTACAGTCTTGAGCAGTGCCTCGAATTCATCGAAGACGATGAGCTTTGCGAGGTTACACCTAAGAATATAAGACTCCGTAAGAGGATCCTTAATTCTGACTTGAGAGCTAAGTCTATTGCAGCGGCAAAGAAAAAGGACTGATATTGACCTAAGATTTGGGAGTGAGCGATGCTTTCTAAGAAGATCAGAATTGCTCTGAGGATATTAGTAGTGATTGTGCTGGTAGTGCTCTGTGCACTGGTAGGTGTTTTCCTCGGCTACAATTACGTCATCGCTCAGGGCTCTAATATCGATAATCTTAAGCAGGCTATTGCTGAGAATAGATTCGAGATCACCGAAGATACGCCGGGTTGTATCCCGATCGTTATAAAGCAGGGTGATTCCACATCTGATATTGCCTCGACTCTTTACGAGAACAAGCTTATCGAAAACAAGATCCTCTTTTCTCTTTTAAGTAAAGTCAACGGATTTGACGGTACCTACATCGCAGGTACCCATTATCTCGTTACGGGTCTTAACTATGACGAGCTCATGTATCTTTTGACACTTGAGCCGGAGAGCGTAACCATCACTTTCCCTGAAGGTCTTACATATACGGAGATCAAGCAGATGCTCCACGACGCGGGCCTTACATTCTCCGATGAAGAATTCGATAAGTGTATGGACAGCCCTAACATGTTCGTCGATTACGAGTTCGTATCCCAGATCAAGTTATCCGAAGACCGTGACCACGTCCTTTCAGGATATCTGTTCCCGGATACATACGAATTCGATATTAACGCGAGTCCGCAATCTATCATCAACACATTCCTGAGAAATACCGAAGTCAAGCTCTACGACGAGTATTATGAGCGTGCCGAGAGTATCGGAATGTCCATGGATGAGGTTATGACACTTGCTTCTCTTATTCAGATGGAGACCAATAACGGTCTTGATATGATGCTCATATCCGCCGTATTCCATAACAGACTTAATTCTGAGGATATCGATCTTCACTATCTGGGTTCTGATGCTTCCGTTAACTACCTTCGTGAGCTTAACGGTGAGGAGCCTACTTTAAATCTTCCTGCATCGGATCTTGCTAACGAGAGTCCTTACAACACATTCAATCACCCGGGACTTCCTCCGGGACCTATCTGTATGCCGGGTCTTGATGCCATTCAGGCAGCTCTATATCCGGAGCCTAACTGTAACTATTACTATTTCTGCGCAACAGGTGACGGCGGAACAGCTTATGCCGTAACGTACGAAGATCACCTTGCGAATATTGAGACGTACAAAGGAAACTGGAACTGATGATAAGAACAGAGATATTAAGTCCTGCGGGAGATCTCGAGAAGCTTAAGACAGCCGTCGCATATGGCGCTGATGCCGTGTATCTTTCCGGAAAGACATTCGGTCTTCGTACCTTCAGCGGTAACTTCACCCATGAAGAGATGATCGAAGGTATCGCTTATGCTCACGAGCACGGTGTAAAGTGCTATGTCACCATGAACATCATGGCTCATGAGACAGATCTTACGATCCTTGATAATGAGATCCTTTTTGTCGCTAATGAAGCCAAAGCCGATGCTGTGATCGTATCTGATGCCGGTATCTTTCGTCGTGTTCGAAAACTCGCTCCAAACTTGGAGATCCATATCTCCACTCAGGCCAGCGTAACAAACAGCGAAGGCTGCATGTTCTGGTATGAGCAGGGTGCTAAAAGAGTGGTTCTCGCCAGAGAACTGTCCCTTGATCAGATCAGAGAGATCAAATCCAAGATCCCTTCAGACATGACCATCGAGTGCTTCGTTCATGGAGCAATGTGCGTTTCTTATTCAGGCAGATGCCTTCTTTCCAACTACTATACGGGAAGAAGCTCAAACCACGGTGCCTGCGCTCAGCCGTGCCGCTGGGGTTATTACGTTGACAAGCAGGAGAATGTTCAGACCGACAGCTTCATCGTTGAGGAAAAGCGCCTTGAAGATAAGCTCCCGATCGAAGAAGATTCTCACGGAACCTATATCTTTAACAGCAAAGACATTTCAATGATCGACCATGTTCCTGAACTTATCAGGGCAGGAGTCGACAGTTTTAAGCTCGAAGGAAGGATCAAGGGAGCTTTCTATACGGCTGCCGTAACGAAGGCCTACAGGGAAGCGCGAGATCTCTTTTTCGAGAAAAAGGATGATTATGTGCCTGACGAGAGATGGCACGAGATCTTGGACAAGATCGTTCACAGGGATTATGCGACGGGATTTTTCTACGATGACCCGGGCAAGAATGCTCAGATCGTTGAGGATAAGTCCTACAACAAGCCTGCTTTTGTGGTTGGCGTGGTCGAGGGATTCGAGAACGGTCTTTATAAGGTTTCCCAGAGGAACAAAGTGTTCAAGGGCGATACCATAAATGCCCTGGTTCCTAAGGGATATGTGGAGCCGTTCCAGATCGTTGAACTTTATAACGAGGACATGGAGCCTATAGAGTCTACTCCGCACTCAAAGATGATTTATTACATGAAGATATCCTCTGATGCCGAACTTCCTGAGATGAGCTTTTTGAGCAGGGACGGCGACAAGGATCAGGGCATCAAGCCTCAGATGTAACTTCATGACAAGGCATGTGACTTAGCCTTGTAATAATCCGGGAATATAATCTAGATGTGGTATTGTCGATAATTGTGCAGATCTGCCTACCTTGTTTTTCACTCAAAATGAGGTCGGAGATGTTGTATAATATATGGACACTTAAGGAAAGGCAGCAGGAATAATGGTTTTTAAGAAAAACCCGAGACAACATTTACTTTGCTTATTGATCTGCGTATCAGTCGCAGCTCCTGTTGTCTGCATGCCTTTGGGACTCGGAACAGGTGTTAACGCCAGGATCGCAGTTAGAAGAGCTTACGCTGCCACATTCCCTGATGAGGAAGAATTAGAAGAAGTTCCGGTAGTCCAGGAAGACTTTGAATTGAACCCTGTACTTGCAGAAGCGCAGCCTCTCGAAGGAAGCGAGATGCAGACAGACGGCATCAAATATACGGAAGACGGTCTTATCGATGTTAGCCAGGGTGGTCTTGCACAGGCTACGTATATCGAGGGCGCTGCTCCTCAGGCAGTTGAGCCTGTTGTTTCAAGATTCAGTGACGTTCCGACATTTACAGTCGTTCAGCAGTACGATGAAGCAGATCTTCCTATCGAGCTTCTTGATACTTCTGTTTTCGCACCTGACGACAGTGAGTTATATATCGCAGCATACGATTCCATCATCAAGGAATCTCCTGATATGAGTTCTCTTACTCTTGCTACTATCGCTAAGACAACAAAAGTTACGAGAATCGGAATCGGTGACACTTGGTCCAAGATCCGTACGGAAGACGGAACGGAAGGATACGTGATCACAAATACTCTTTCCGTCGAGCCGGTCCTTGAAGCGATCGACCGTATCGTATGGGTAGACTGTGACAGCCTCTCACTTCGTGCTGAGCCTGATGCAGGATCAGATTATCTCGGATCTTTACCACGTTATACAAGACTTCACTGTACGGCTATCGTAGATAAGTGGTTCAAGGTTGAGACACCTAACGGAAATATCGGCTTCGTATATGTTTCTTATACGACACAGACGCCACCGCCGACACCTACACCTGTTCCTACCAAGAAACCTTCCAGTGGCGGTTCTTCCGGCGGCGGATCAGGAAAGACAGGTAAGGTAGCATCTCTTCCTTCTATCTCAGGTTGTAATGGCCAAAGTATCGTAGATATCTGCGTAGCAATGCTCGGTGTAAGTTACGTTTGGGCAGGTGAGTCTACAAGCGGAGTTGACTGTTCAGGTCTCGTTGTATTTGCCTATAGGCAGGTCGGAGTCTCAGTACCACACCTTGCTTCATCCATAACGGGCTGCGGAATCAATGTTGCCCGAGAAGATATCGCCATAGGTGACGTAGTCTGCTGGGATACGGGCGGAGGATATTGCGGACACGTAGGAATCTACGTCGGAGGAGGTCAGGTAATCCACGCATCAAGTTCCAGAGGAAGCGTAGTATACGGAAGCCTTGATATGATGCCGATCCTGACTATAAGAAGACTCATCCAGTCGTAAGTTTAAACAAGTTTTTTCGAAAAGAAGGTTGATATGTCAGCCTTCTTTTTTTGCCCTCATGTGCTAAACTCTAATAGTAATAAAAAACGAGGTGTGGCACATGAAAAATAAGACGATCGTTACTTTCACAGACGAACTTTGTTCCAATGCTCCGGTACCGGGCGGCGGAGGCGCAAGCGCTCTCATGGGTGCAGTTAGTGCGGCTCTTTGCTCCATGGTTGGAGAACTTACTACAGGTAAGAAAAAGTACGCTGAGTATCAGATAGATATCGAGAGGATCTTGGGAGATGCTAAGTATCTTAATAGTGAGATGCTCGATCTCATGCAGAAGGATGCAGATGCATTTGAGCCTTTGGCAAAGGCATACGGAATCCCGAAGGAAGATCCTGAAAGAGACGACATCCTTGAGGCAGCACTAGTAGTTGCCGCACAGGCTCCGTTCGATATCGTAATGAAGTGCAAGGAAGTTGCCGCTTTGGTCGATGAACTCGTAACAAAGGGATCACGTCTTGCAATAAGTGACGTCGGTGTAGCAGCTGCCGCTTGCAGAGCTGCTGCAACAGGTGCCGCAATGAACGTTTACATCAACACCAAGCTTATGAAGAACAGAGAGTACGCTGCTAAGCTCAACGAAGATACAAACAGAGCAGTAGATGAGATCGTTACGATCTGTGATAACGCATACAAAGAAGTCTATAAAGGATTGGAAAGCTAATATGAAAGAATTACTGGGTAAACCCGCAGCAGATAAGATCAACGAGGATCTCGCTCCACAGATCGAGTCATTGAAACTCGAGGGAGTCGTTCCTACATTGGAAGTAATCAGAGTTGGTGCAAGGGAAGATGACCTCGCTTATGAAAGAGGCCTTCTCAAAAAGTTCGAGAGCATGAACTGTCAGGTAGTCGTTAAGGAACTTCCTTCAGACTGCACTCAGGAAGATCTCGAAAAAGCAGTAATCGAAGCAAATGAGAACGCTGACATCCACGGAATCCTCATGTTCAGACCTCTTCCGAAAACTTTGTCGGAGGCAAGGATCAAGGAGATCATCAATCCTTTGAAGGACGTTGATTCAATGGGAACAGCAAGCCTTGCTGGCGTTTTCGCAGGTGATAAGAATACAGTCCCGCCATGTACTGCTCAGGCAGTTATCGAGATCTTGAAGTTCTACGGTATCGAACTTAAGGGCAAGAAGGTTACAGTCGTAGGACGAAGCCTTGTTATCGGTAAGCCTGTATCAATGCTCCTCATGGGCGAGAATGCTACAGTAACAATCTGCCACACAAAGACAGCTGATCTTAAGGCTGAGTGTAAGGCAGCTGATATCATCGTTGCTTGTGCAGGCGTTGCAAAGATGCTTAACAGCGAATATGTTCGTGAAGGCCAGTATGTAATCGACGTTGGAATGAACGTTGATGAGAATGGTAAGCTCTGCGGAGACGTTGATTTCGCATCAGTTAGCGAGATCGTAGAAGGAATCACACCGGTTCCTCGCGGAGTTGGCTCTGTTACGACATCTGTTCTTCTTAAGCACACAGTAAACGGAGCTCTTAGAGCATGAAAACCTGCGCGTTTGCCAAAAAATGCGGCGGATGCGCATATATAAACAAAGATTATGAGACTTCCTTAACGAGCAAACAAAAGGAAGTCTCTGCTCTATTGGGCAGTTTTTGCAAGGTTGACGAGATCATAGGAGCTGACGAGCCGTATTACTACAGAAATAAAGTCCATGCAGCCTATGAAAAGCAAAATGGAAAGATCGTATACGGTACATATGAAGAGGGAAGCCATAGAATCGTATTCAATGATGACTGCCTGATCGAAAATAAACGGGCTTCTGAGATACTTAAGACCATCTCTAAGCTACTTTATTCGTTCAAGATACGTATCTACGATGAGAAAAAAGGCACGGGATTATATAGACGAACATTAATACGTCTGTCAGAGGAAACAGGTGAAGTAATGGTCGTTATGGTTGTTGCTGATCCGGTGTTTCCAGGCAAAAAAGACTTTGTGAAGGCGCTTTTGAAGAGTCATCCTGAAATTACATCGATAATTATCAATATAAATAATCGACGTGATTCCATGATCCTTGGACCTAAATCCATGACGGTTTTCGGCAAGGGTTTTATAAGAGATAAATTGCTCGGAAACACGTTTAAGATCTCTCCGACTGCATTTTTCCAGATAAATCATGAGCAGACTGAGAAATTATACTCAAAAGCCATCGAATTTTGTGACTTCAAAGGCACCGAAAAAGTGCTCGATGCATACTGCGGAACGGGAAGTATCGGAATATGTCTTGCTTCGAAGGTAAAATCCGTTACCGGAGTCGAGTTAAACCGTGAATCCATAGCCTGTGCGAAGGAAAATGCCAAGTGTAACAATGTTACAAACATTGATTTTGTAGGGGCGGACTGCACTTTGTACATGGAAAGAAACAAAGGCAAGATTTCCTTTGATGTTATCGTTTTAGACCCGCCTAGAGCAGGAACAACTCCTGAATTTATCAAGGCATGCGGCTCATTAAAGCCTTCAAAGATCTGTTATGTGTCATGTAATCCGGTGACTTTAAAACGAGATCTGAGTCTTTTCGAGAATGAAGGATATAAAGCTAATAGAATCGTTCCTGTTGATCTTTTTCCTTGGACAGAACATTGTGAGGTCGTGGTCTCGATGTCCCGAGAGTGTTAAGAAGAATTAAACAGAACTTTAGGAGAATCCTGATATGATAACCAAAAACAGGCAGTCAGACAGCACCTTAAATGAAATGATAAGCAAGGCATTTCCGGGAAAGACTGCTACGGATATTCAAGAGCTGACAGAGGGAATGTGTAATGTTACGTACAACATTACATTCAGTGACGGTTATGAATGCATCCTGAAGATCGCTGCAAAAGATACTACAGGCAATACTTCGAACGAGATCCGTTTAATGGAGGCGGAAGTTACTGCAATGAAGCTGGTGAAGGAACACTGTTCCTTTAAAGTTGCAGATGTCTTGGTATATGATCGTTCCAGATCTATATGTGACGGCGATTACTTCTTTATGGAAAAACTTCCGGGAACAAATTATAGTTTTATCAAGGAAAAATTGACGGAAGATATTAACTGCAAACTTCAACATGATATTGGAGAAATATCCAAACAACTAACTTCGATCTCCAATCCTCAATTCGGTTTTCTTGGCGACTCGAAAAGGTACGATTACCTATCTGATTTTGTGGGTTTGATGCTTAATAATCTGATATCGGACGGACAGAAGAAAAGCGTGGATCTTGGATGTGACGTAAAAGAATTATTAGAAGAATTCGAAAATGAAAAACATCTATTTGACGAAGTCAGTACTGCTACATTGGTTCATTGGGATATGTGGGAAGGGAATGTGTTTGTTGAGGATGATCACGTTTCGGGTATCATCGATTGGGAAAGAGCTATGTGGGGCGAAGCCTTAATGGATGATCGCTTTAGAAAGCACAATCTTAATAAGGATTTTCTGGACGGTTTTGGGAAACAGGTTTTTACTAAATATGAATTAAAGAGGCTTCGCTGGTACGATATAATCCTATATTTGACGATGATGATAGAGGTATTTTACAGAGAGTTTGAAGATAAGGGACAGTACTATTGGGCGAAAGAACAGTTTCTTAAAGTAGTGAATAGTAGTGAGGAAAATATATGACAGATTTTACAAAGATTACAGCATGCGGAGAGTGCTGCGTAGGTTGTTCTAAG
Organism: uncultured Clostridia bacterium; assembly: GCA_947303255.1. Classification (GTDB taxonomy): domain Bacteria; phylum Bacillota; class Clostridia; order Saccharofermentanales; family Saccharofermentanaceae; genus Saccharofermentans. The sequence continues at coordinate 22,079 of CAMYXL010000052.1, forward strand.
AAATTAGCAGGTTCGTGCCCCGGGTGCATCGAGGCGGACGGATATGTTCCGGAATGGGCTGAATCAGGCAGGTGCAAAGTGCATGCATGCACAAGGGAACATGGCGTACTGTTTTGCGGATTGTGTAAGGAATTCCCTTGTAAGAAGTTATCTGAGATGATGCCATGGAAGACTAACATCGTTGAGCACATGACAGCGTTAAGAGAAGAATTTTTACATAGTCACTGAATAATTTGAGGAAGAATTGAGATGTGACGGGTATACACAGATGCAGTGCACTTCAAGTAAGAAGGTTTATGTGTTAAAAACGTCCAGAGGGTCGATAATCTCATTTGATGATTAAGTAAAACGAGAAAAACATAAATGTCTGCTTGATGTCCTTCGTATCTGTTGAGATAATTTAGTAGATATCAGATATATGGGAGGAAGCATATGAATAAGGAATGGTCTGAAAAGAATAAAAAGATGCAGTCTCTTATTGGAAAAGAGGCAAGTTTCAAGGATGGAATAGAAGTCCTTATTGAACTTAGAGAAGATCTTTTCTCGCAGGTAACAGCCATAGTGAATACATTTCCTGAGAAAGCTTTCTCTGAGATGCCTTTTGCTAATGCAGAAGGATATCACAGCAAGACGTTGGTCTATTCCATATGGCATATTTTCCGTATTGAAGATATAGTTGCTCATACGATCATAAGAAATGACAGCCAGGTTCTTTTCAATGATGATCATCTTAAGAAAACCGGAAGTCCGATCATCACCACAGGTAACGAACTTAAAGGCGGGAAGATCGCAGATTTTTCCAAGAAACTGAATGTAAAAGCAGTATATGAATACTGCATGGCTGTAAAGGATTCTTCCAATGAGATACTTAGAGATCTTGAGTATAAAGATCTCAAGCGAAAGTTTACGGACGATGATAAAAAACGCGTAGTTGACAGTAAATCCGTAAGTACTGATGAGGAAGCTGTATGGCTTATAGATTATTGGTGTGATAAGGATTTAGTCGGACTTATCAAGATGCCGTTTTCGAGACATTGGATCATGCATATAGAAGCGATGTGCAGGATCAAAGATAAGCTTTGTCTTAAGGCAAGGAAGGGTGTAGATCCTATTGCTTATTGCGGATTATCCTGTACCCATTGTGCGTATTCAAAATGGTGCGGTTCGTGCAGAACGGAATATAATACCTGTTCTTTCGCAAAATACAGTCCGGACGGTCGCTGCCCGAATGTCGTTTGTTGTGAAGAAAAGGGATTTGACGGATGCTATGAATGTGCAGATATCACTGAATGTAAGAAGGGTTTCTACTCGATGGATGATTCTGCGAATGCTGTCAAGGCAACGGCGATCTTCATTGACAGATATGGAAAGAAAGAATTGTTATCGGTATTGGATAATCTTCGTAAAAGATTCGATTTCGAATGGATCCCTGAAATTCTCGGTAATGATATCGAAGAAGGTCTGAAGATACTTGAGGAAAACAGGAAATAAGGATCGCAACTTAATGTTGCGCAACCATGTTAAAACGCACTTGTTGGTTGGTGGAGGAACTTTACGATTCCTGTTAATCTGAAGATGCAACGCGGAGCAAATATTTTCTTTAAGGAGAAACATTATGAGTTTTGGAAAGAACCTTCAGTATTTACGCCAGCTAAGCAAGAACATGACGCAGGAGGCATTGGCTGATAAGCTTAATGTTAGCCGTCAGACGATCTCAAAATGGGAGATGGACACAGCCAATCCTGAGATGGATAAAGCCCTCGAGATATGTAAGATATTTAACTGCTCTTTGGATAATCTTTTTCGAGAGGAAATGGACAAAAGAAATGACTCATATTCTGATCTCAGATTTGAGGATGTAGAAGGATTTAGATATATAGAATATACGGTTATAAGTTGTGAACCGGAGTCTGATTCGATCGGAAGGATGTATAAATGTGCTAAGGAAAACGGAATAGAAAAACCGAGAGTTATCGGATGGGACTTTCCGAATCTTTCGCCGGAGCAGATCAACGTTTATAACATGCACGGATATACGGCTGCATTGATATTACCGGATGGTGTTACGCCGGAAGGTTATGAGATCAAAAAACAGGAGACACATAAATTCGCAGTCATACATATCGATAAGCCTTTTGAGGATCCGTTTGTTACTATCCCGGGAGCTTATCACACACTGAATGATTATATGCAGACTAACGGGTATTCGCATATTGATAATAATGATGCAATCCCGTGTTTTGAAACAGACGGTGAAGGCATGGATGTTTATATAGCATGTAAGTAAAATAACTCTTGACCTGGTCTTTACGGCCAGGTTTATTATTTGTCCGA
>CAMYXL010000053.1 GCA_947303255.1 uncultured Clostridia bacterium
TCCGATATCTACGATGCACTTGATATCCAGGATCAGCTCCAGACACTCTACACATCAGGTACAGTATTCCACGCATTCCTTGGTGAGAAGCTCCCTGACTGGAAGAGCGCAGCTAACCTTGTACGTAAGATCGCTGAGAACTATTCTCTCCCTTACTACACAATGTCTCCTACATACTCCATCTGCCAGGCTCACGGCTATCTCGCAGGCCAGGTTGAAGAGTGCCCTATCTGCGGTAAGAAGACAGAGACATACAGCCGTATCACAGGTTACTATCGTCCGGTTCAGAACTGGAACGACGGTAAGACTCAGGAGTTCAAGGATCGTAAGCTCTACGATGTAAAGACTTCCGTATTGAAGCACAGAGGACCTGTCGTAAACGCTGAGGCTACAGCTAACAACCTCGTATCAGAGGCAGCTGAGGTCGGAGGCAAGGCAATGCTCTTCACAACGAAGACATGCCCTAACTGTAAGGCAGCTAAAGGTTACCTTGACGAAGCAGGTATCGAGTACGTAGTTATCGATGCTGAAGAGCAGCAGGAACTGTCAGAGAAGTATGACATCATGCAGGCTCCGACATTGGTTGTTTTCGAGAATGGACAGTATCAGAATATTCCTAATCTGAGCAACATCAGAAGATACATCATCGATTCTCAGGAAGCTCAGGCAAACTGATCATAAACAAAGCATAAGAAAACTCCTCATCATTTGATGGGGAGTTTTTTGTTAACCTTCTTTTTTCGCGATAACGATGATATATAGGTCGTCACTGTCACCGCCGGCGCCGCCTCCGGAGGAACTGCCGTCGCCGATTATAACGTCTTCGGGATAAAGCTCCGGATCGTAGATCTCGGAAAGGCTGATGCTCGGGACGGGAAGCTCGGTCTCAACAGTAGTGTTCTCTGCTGAAGAGGAGGGAACAGCAGTCTCAGCTGTTGTTGTCTCTTCATAGGTTTCCTCAACGGTCGTCTCATCTGAGGCGCTGTCGGAGCTTCCTGAGCCGCAGCCTGTAAGCAGGATCAGGAAACCCAGGGAAATAAGCAACAGCCGATATCTTAAGCGGATCATTAGTGTTTCTCGAGTCCTTTCAAAATGAGAAGGCCATCCTGCGAGATAGAGCCTGTGTACTCCACGCTAAAGCGTTCGAATTCCAGATATATATTCGTATCGTCAGCAAGATCCCTGAAATCCCTGTTGAATGCTATACCTACGCCTGAGAGAGCGTCGTCGACGCTATTAAACTTGACCACGTAGATCTCGTAATCTTCAAGGACATAGTCTGAATCATCCGGCCAGTACCAGCCGTATCCGGTGAAGCCTTCGACTGCGTTCGGGAAGGTGGTCGTGGAGTCTGACAGATCAAAGAGCTGGTATTTCTTATCAACATATTCCTTGACCAGATCATTGATCTCATCTGTGTCATACGTTATGTTCGCAGGGTTCGTCTCAGCATTCGGATCATATTCAAATGTCGTGACCCTGTTGTCATCGAAAATAGCCAGACCGGTCTCATAGATATAGACATCCATCATATGCTTGCCGTCATCAAAATCGACCCAATACGTATCAGGATCAACCGAACCATAGACATGAGAGATGGATCCATCGCTGCCCACGATATAATCCTCGAGATTCTCATAGGCGGTGTCGTGATCTTTGTAGTAGAGATAGTAATGCGGATATTCGCTGATGTCGTATGCCACAAATCCTTCAGCGAACTCATTATCTTTCAGGCTCAGATCAGCTGCCGTAAGGACCTCGATAGGCCAGCCCTTGGACGCGCACTCCTGAGCGAAATCGTCCAGTTCACTGTGGTTGAAGTCACCGTCAAAGACGTAAGGTCCCAGATTGTTATTCGGTTCGCTGTCACCTGAATCGACTTCGATCGAGATATAGTAATCTCCCTCCTCGTATTCGATGACAGTGACCTTGTCCTCGTCGGTGATATCGTATTCGTCCATGATATCATCGATCAGCTGTTGTTTTGACGGGTCTACCTCTGTGGTGGTCTCTTCTTCCTCGAACTCATCCTCCTCTTCATCGGCTTCTTCCTCAGTTGTCTCAGAAGATTTTGTCTCATCGGTCTTTTCTTTGTCACAGCCCGCGAAAACTATCGGAGCACATGCAATTGTCGAGGATAACACAATAGCAGCCAGACACTGCCTGAATTTAAGATTTCTCATATATCATTCTCCCTTATCTTTCAAAAGATAAAAAAATTTTACAACATTTTTCCGAAAATAGAAATCCCCGGGTTATTGCCCGGGGATCACTTGTATTGGGGCTCGCATCTGAACGATGTGAGTTATGAACCGAAATTAAGCGCCTACTTTTACGATAAAGAGACCGTCAGCGCTCAAGGAACCTGTTGCGTCACCAAGAGGAGTTACGCACTCAAAGCTGATGGAACCGTCATCATTCTCTGTTGTTGTAGCTTCACCGAGCTCAGCAAGTGCTTCATCAAGGTAAGCCTTACCATCATCGTAGTTCTCGAATTTGAGGATCTCGGTGAACTCTTCCTCACCGTAAACCATGAAGCCCTCTGCGCCTTCCTCGCCTGCATCAAGGAGTGTAGCACCCTCATCGATGTACTTCTGGCAGAGTTCCTTGATCTGAGGATCATTGTATTTATCAGGTGATACTGTGAAAAGATCTGTAGCAGCAGGATCTTCCTCTACGTATGGGTAGTAACACATAACGCCTGAACCTGTGATAGTACCGGAGATCTCATAGTTAACGGAGAAAGCAGATGTACCGTTAATTGTAGAGATACCGCTGTTTTCGGCGCCATTAGCCAGTACTGTCTCATAATATGTCTTAGCTGCATCTTCGTTTGTGAACTTAACACATACGAACTCGCCGTCCTGGGATCCGCCTGTTGCTTTGAAGCCCTCTTCGAAAGCAGAAGCGTCTGCGTTGATGTCAGAAGCTTCGATAGCCTCGATAGTGCAGCCCTCGCTCTTCTTAGCTTCCATCTGGGAATTAACTTCGGAATCGCTGAATGTGAGCTCAGGCTCTGTCTCTTCCTCTGTTGTTGTCTCTTCAGCTGTGGTTGTTGTAGCCTCAGCCTTTGTCTCTGTTGTCTCTTCCTTGTTGCAAGCGCTGAATGCGATTGCTGAACCTGCGATGGACATTGTTAAGATCAATGCCATAAGTGTTTTCTTCATTTGAATGTTCTTCATTTTAATAAACTCCTTAGTATCTTTTGAGTTAAAACTCACTTGAAATGTTACCATTTTCGAGAAAAGGCAACAGTTCAAAAATGAGCAAATTATTTAGTACTATTTTGCTCTACAACAGCCTCTGCTTCTTCATTAGCCTCTTCAATTTCAGGACCCTTCTCTGTCAATGTGAGAAGACCGTCAGCTCCGATTGAACCGTCAATTGTTGTTGCAACTTCGCCTTCAACCTCAGCTGTGAATGTAAGAGCACCGTCAGCACCCTCTGTGTAATCAACTGTTACATTTGCAGCCTCTTCAACGAATTCTGTGATGAATGTCTTAGCACTGTCTACGGAATCGAACTTGAGCATAAGGATCGTGTCGTATGTAGCGAGATCGATAGCTGCGACACCCTCTTCGAAACCTTCCATGTCAACGTCCTCGTATGACATAGGCATCAACATGTACTGGTTGGATGTCTCGTTCTCTGTGATGAGGTCCTTGATACCGTCGCAGTTGTAATCGTCAGCTTTTACAGTTGGAAGACCGAACTCGTTTGTCTCCTCTGTAGCCTCTGTATCCTCGGAAGTAGCTTCTGTCTCTTCCTCAGTTGTTGTCTCTTCTGTTGTTTCCTCAGTTGTTGTTTCTTCTGTAGTAGTTGTTGTAGCCTCAGCCTTTGTCTCTTCAGTTTTCTTAGATGAACATGCTGCTACTGCGAGCATCATGGAAAGAGCCAAACCTGCTGCAATGATCTTAGACTTTTTCATTGTTTTTTCTCCTTGTCCAAATTGTATTGTCCTTTGACAAACAAGAAAATTTTATCATTTCTTTTTCGAAAACATGAAACAAAAATAATAATGCAGTTAGTACGGAAAATTGTCACAAATATACTAAATTCAACAAAAAACAAAATATCTGCCACAAATGTAGTGTTTTACGTGATTGACACCCTTTTATATTCCATGTAAAAATAACTCGGTTATATTTTCGATTGTGTTGGAAAAGGTAGGGACATATGCTTCAGATCAAGAATATCAAAAAAGAATACAAGACAGGCGACCTCGTTCAGATGGCGCTGGACGATGTATCGATCAACCTCCGTGACAACGAATTCGTAGCGATCCTCGGACCTTCAGGTTCCGGTAAGACGACGCTCCTTAACATCATCGGCGGACTCGACCGTTATGATTCGGGCGACCTTATCATCAACGAGATCTCAACAAAGAAGTACAAGGACCGTGACTGGGACTCCTACAGAAACCACACTATCGGCTTCGTTTTCCAGAGCTATTTCCTGATCCCGCATCAGACTGTATTAAGTAACGTTGAGCTCGCGCTCACCATCTCCGGCATAAGCAAAGCCGAGAGAAGAAGACGTGCCATCGAAGCTCTCGAGCAGGTAGGTCTCGGTGATCAGCTCCACAAGAAACCTAACCAGATGAGCGGCGGCCAGATGCAGCGTGTTGCTATCGCCCGTGCCCTCATCAACAACCCTGACATCCTTCTTGCCGACGAGCCGACAGGTGCTCTCGACACAAAGACAAGTATCCAGGTAATGGATCTTCTGAAGGAAGTCGCTAAGGACAGGCTCGTTGTTATGGTTACACATAACCCTGAACTTGCCGAAGAATATGCTACAAGAATTATCAAGCTCCGCGACGGTAAGGTTACGGCCGACTCCGATCCGTATATCCTCGAGAACGAGGAAGTTAAGGCTGAGCACAAGAACATGGGTAAATCTTCCATGTCCGTTGCCACAGCAGTTTCCCTGAGCTTCAACAACCTTAAGAGTAAGCTCGGAAGAACACTCCTTACTGCTTTCGCAGGTTCCATCGGTATCATCGGTATCGCTCTTATCCTGTCACTTGCAACAGGCGTTAAGAACTATATCGACGACATCCAGAAGAACACCATGACTTCTTATCCTATAACCCTCGAAGAGCAGACAATGGACTTAAGTTCGCTCCTGCAGATCTCTCAGGACAACACGAACGATAGGGCAGAAGAGCTCCAGGACAGAACATATGACAAGGTCTATTCCAACTCCATGAGCCTGGAGATGGCTAACGCTTTTACAACGAGCATGACCAAGAACAACCTCAAGGCATTCAAGGAATATCTCGATTCTCCTGACTGCGAACTCAGAAAGTACGTAGGTGAGAACGGAATCGTTTATGACTACAGCGTTGATTTCGATGCGTACGCATACGATCCTGAGGGTGTGTTCTTCAACACGAACCCATACGCAGGCGGTCAGACCATCACCGGTATGAACGGCGCTACATATTCCATGAGCTACGGCAAGAATATCTCATTCACGGAACTTCTTCCGGGCAAGGACGGTGACCTCATCGGACGTGCCGTAAAGGACAACTATGAGGTAGTTTACGGACAGTGGCCGCAGAACTACGATGAAGTAGTCGTAGTCATCAACGGTATCAACGAGATGCCTCTCGATTCCATGTATGAACTCGGTTATCTCCCACAGGATGAGTACCTCGAGATCACAGAGCAGTTTAAGCAGATGGAAGCTGTTGAAGTTAAGAATGTTGAGATGGAATATGAAGAGATCGTCGGCAAAGAGTTCTATCTCTTCGCGAGCTCCGATGAATACGAAATGACAGACACCGGTCTTTACCAGTATATAGGCGACAACAAGATGAAGATGGAAGAGAAGGCCAAGAGCGTAACGACAGTTAAGGTAGTAGGCATCATCCGTGCTCTGCCTGATGCTGATAACGCTAACATCATGACACCGGTCGCATACACGAGCGCTCTTTCAAAGCATCTCATCGAGACAGCCAACAACAGTGACGTTGTTAAGGCTCAGGAAGCAACACCTGACATCAACGTTCTTACAGGACTTTCATTCAGCCCTGCATCCGATAAGGAGAAGTGCGAGGATGCCAGAAGATATCTCGCCAGCCTCGGCGTATCCGACAAGGCTGAGTTCATTAAGGAATCCACTAAGCAGATGTATGCCGGTAACGACGACATGCTCGCTCAGATCGAAGAGATGGACGAGACAGAGCTCGCTGCCATGTTCGATATGTACATGGGCGATCCTGATGACGAGACACTCCTCCAGATCTATAGCTACGCTGTATCTCCCGGATCTTACGATGACAACATGACGGCATTCGGCAAGACAGATCTCAACAGCCCTACATCCATCAAGATCTACACGGATTCATTTGAGAACAAGGATCATATCTCCGAGTGCATCGAGAAGTATAACGAGAGTGTTGATGAGAAGGATAAGATCGTCTACACAGACTATATCGGACTTCTCCTTTCTTCCGTAACAAAGATCATCAACGTAATCTCTTACGTTCTTATCGCGTTCGTTGCGGTATCACTCGTCGTATCCTCGATCATGATCGGTATCATCACGTATATCTCCGTTCTCGAGCGTACCAAGGAGATCGGTATCCTTCGTGCTATCGGTGCATCGAAGAGCAACATCTCTCTCGTATTCAACGCGGAGACGTTCATTATCGGACTATGTTCGGGTATCATAGGTGTCGGTCTGACACTTATCATGCTGTTCCCGATCAACATGATCATTCACCAGATCGCAGAAAGAAACGACGTCAATGCCGTTCTTCCGGTAATCCCTGCGATCATACTCGTACTCCTAAGCGTATTCCTGACATTCATTGGAGGCCTCATCCCATCGAAAAAGGCCGCTAACATGGATCCTGTCAGCGCCCTTCGTACGGAGTAATATCAAGTTAAATAATCCTGTCAGAGAGGGAGGACTGCGTTCTCAAAGGACTCGGCTACAACGAAACAGCCGACCATGCGTCCTCCTATCCTTGACGGTTTGTACACGAGAAATTCCAGATCTTTATAGCTTCCGTCTTTGCAGACCTGTCTGAACGTGGCACGCACGGTCTTCTTGTCCTGCGGGAATGTTCGAAGGATCTTTCTTAAGTCGTCGCGGTCGTCCGGATGGATGCACTCGATGAAGTCATTGGTAAACTTCTCGTAGAATTCTTTTTCAGTAAAACCGTAAGCCGCCGTGTGCTTGATGCCGAGCGGTGTAACGAGCGCTTTTTCTTCGCCGACCTCGTAAGTGAAGATTCCCGTATTGCCCGAATTGATGACGGCAGACAGGAGTTTAGCGAGGTTGGTGTTCTTCTCTTCGAGAACTTTACGCTTGGTAATGTTTTCGATAGAGATATAGAAAAGACAACGCTTGTCGGTGTGCGCGATCCTTCGAAGCTTCAGGTGCAGCCACAGGAACCTGTCCTTGATCTGGTTCGGGTAGGCAGGCACGAACTTAAGCTCGATGACGTGCTCGTCCGAGGTCGTGGACGCGGACTCGAGGATCTTTCCGACCCTGTGCTTGTCTGCCGGATCTATGATGTCCAGGATGTTGAGGCGCTCAAAGTCGATGGTGTCCATGTCAAGGTGAAGTTCCTTGAAGAACTCGTTGTTGAGCCTCATTGCCCTTAATTTCTCATCATACAGCTCGAAAACACCGGCAGGGCCGATGAAGGCGTTGAAGATGAGAGATGTCTGCGATGTGGAATCCCAGAAATCGTAGTTATCAAAATTGTTGTCCATGCTGAGCACAGGCGGGATCTCGCTGATGGTAGCTTCGTCGAGCATCTTCTCGAACTCGTCCAGCGGGAGCGGCCTTGAGAAGTAGAAGCCCTGAACTATGGAGCAGTCGATGGTCTTCAGGAATTCAGCCTGCCTTCCTGTCTCAACGCCCTCGGCAATGACCGGGATATTGAGCCAGTGCGCCATACGGATTATGGAGTCGAGGATGACGCCGCCGCGGTAAACCGTCGACTCGTCATCATCTTCGTCAGAGTAAAGGAACATCATGTCGAGCTTGATCATGTCGACTGGTACGTGCTTCAGCGTATTGAGCGACGAATAACCGCTTCCGAAGTCGTCCATCTTGATGTTAAATCCGTGGGTACGAAGCTCGTCCAATGTTGATATGATGACGTCGCCGTTTTCGGTGTACGCGGACTCCGTAACCTCCAGGTCAAGAAGGCTCGGTTCGATGTCGTATTTCTCGATGAGATCGTAAATGATCTGCGTAAAATCAGTCTTGTAGAAGTCGCGTCTTGAGATGTTGACCGCCAGAGGCACGTTCTTCTTGCCCTCTTTTTTACGCTTGCTCAGGAACTGACATGTCTGTTCCCAGACGATCTGGTCAACGCGGGCGATGAGGCCTGTTTTTTCGAGCAAAGGCACGAAAACATTAGGAGAGATGACCTCGCCGTCAGGTCTGATCCACCTTACGAGAGCCTCGCCGCTTACGAGCTCCAGACTCATCTGATCGAACTGCGGCTGGACGTAGATGGTGAACTGATCGTTCAAGAGCGCGGTCCTTAGTTCACGTATGAGCTCGAGCTCCTTCACGGTCTCAAGTCTCATCTCTTCTTTGTACCAGACAAATCTGGTGTTCGTGTTCTCCTTTATGGACTTGATGGCGATGGCCGCACGGTCGCACATGAGGTTAACGTCCAGGCTCGGATCCTCGATCTTGTAGCCTGCCATATGGTATGTCAGTGTATAATTCTCGAAAAGGTCGGCAAACAGGTTAATGAGGAACGCGCAGTGCTCATCAGGATCGAACTTGTTGTTCGGCAGGCACAGTGCGTAATTATCTCCGCCCAGGTTACCGACAACGATGTCAGGCTTCTGGAATTTCTCGTCCCTGTAGGCATTACCGATCATGGCCAGGAGTTCGTCGCCCTGCTTGGCACCGAAGATATCGTTGAAGATCTTGAACTTATCGATATCCCATCTGACGATGACAAAGCTGGTCCTCGGATTCGAATCGATGAGATTTCTTACTCTCGAATAGAACGAAGCCCTGTTATAAAGTCCGGACACGCGGTCGAACTCCGACTTATACTGGTCGGTGATGTCACTTTTGGTAAACGCGATATATCTCTTCGCATCATCAAGATACGTGAACAGGAACTTCTTACGCTTGATCTGAACTTCCTCCTGCTCCTTGTCATATACGGAATAGGAATCGGAGAATACGTTCTTGTTCTTAAGTTCCTTCGTAAGGTTCTTAAGTTCTATTGCCCTCGCACAGTTCATCTGCTGGTTCTCGACAACGTATCCCTCCAGCGCGGAGTAGATGAAATCACCATAGTCCATGGTATCCTTGGCCTTCATGGCAGGGTCTTCCTGAAGGATCCTTATGGTCTCTGTCTTTGTATCGATAACTGCCAGCATCTCATACTCGAAATTGAAGATCCTCTTGATGATCATCTTTGAAGTATGATCCGAGTTGATATTTGTAAGCTGTGCAAAGACTTCTCTGTCTCTTGTCTCCGGATTGGTAACCAGGAACAGTTTTGCTTCAAACCACTCCGAGTCGTCTGTAGCAAGCCTTATGAAGAGTTCCTCCTCCAGACTGTCGACGTTATTATTCATCATGTCTATGAGATTTTGCGTCGTAAACATCGTGTCGTAGTAATCTCTTCTTTCCTTGGACGTGTCGATCAATCCCTTGAAGAAGTCCAGGAACTCCGATGCGCTGTCGATCTTCTTTTCAGGCTCGATAAAGTCTTTGACATAGAAAGTGCTCAGCACCATATCAGTCGTAAGGTTCAGGTGGAAAGTAACCTTATCGTCTCTGAGCGCATTGGTATATCTTCTTCTGGACGTGTCATACTTATCCACGTTCTTCATGAAGTTCGTGACATCATGCGCAGCAAAGAGCGCACCTATAACGTGCTTGCTCTCGTTGTAGGTAGTCTTATACGACACCTGCATCCACATTGTCTTTCCGAAAATAGAATTAAAGTGGATAAACTCCGTTCCCTGATCCACACCCGAATCAATATCCGAGTACATCTTAAGATACGTTTCCTTAGACTCCTCGAAAACCATATCCTCGGAATAATAAGGAACAGGCATGCTGTCCGAGTCGTGAAGCGAAATGAACTTCGTTGTCGCATCATAATCCCAGGTGATCGTGTTGGAAATGGAAAGCGCCAGGCTGTTCTTTGTGTTTTCTCTCTTCAGGAGCTGCTCTGTATTCTTAAATTCCTTGATATCCGTAACAAGTGCCACCAACTTCAAAGTGTTGGCTCTGTCAGGCTCAACAAAGGATCCCTTGACCCTGAGCCACAGAGATACTCCGCGGTAGTCAAAAGCCGATGATGCGGTATAATCCACATCATTCTTCTCAAGAACAGCTGCCTTCTTGATGGCATATAAAAGTGCATTATATTCTTCAGCAGGCATACTCTCGATTACATCCTGGCTGTACATCGGGTCGCTTGAATAAAGTATGATCAACTCATCTTCTCTTACCTCAGCGATAATGAAGACACCGTCGATTCCGTCCAATACAGTCTGAAGGTTGACCGAGATATCTGCAACAGGTGTATCAAGTGCAAATGACTTAACATCAGAATCTTCACTAAATACAAATCTGTTCTTTCCTAAGTTCTTAGCCTTATAAAGTGCAGCGTCAGCCTCAGAATAGAGGTCCTCAAGGGAAGCCTGTCCGCCCGTAAATACGACTACGCCGACACTGCTCGTCATAAGAACAGACTCGCCGTTTCTCTGGCAGTCATACTGCAGGGAATTGATAAGTTCCTGAGCCTTGTTGTTGGCAAGCCAAGCCTTATCAAGATTTGTCATCAATACGATGAACTCGTCACCGCCGACTCTTCCTACGATATCGTTGTCTCTGAATGTCTTCTTGATCTTCGTTGCGATATCGACAAGAACGTTGTCACCTGTCCTGTGACCAAAGTGGTCGTTGATCTCTTTGAAGTTATCGACATCGATCATGAACAGGGCATTGAGCTGATCTAAGCCGTCATTCTTGATGTGATAATCGATCTTGTTCATGACTGACTCGTGATTTAATACGCCTGTCATGAGATCCTGCTCAGCTGCTTTGATGAGACTGTCTTTTTCCTCACGCTGCTTACTTATATCAAGTACTGAGAAAAGAATGCAGACATGATCGTTTTCAGGATTTATCAGGAAGAAGTATTCGTAGTTGACCCATCTTGAAGGGTACTCTTCCGTGTTAACGTAGAACTCGGTCGAAGTTCCCGTAAGTCCTGCGTTGTATTTCTTCATAATGTTTTCTCTGTCGAGATTTGCGAAGTATCTGTGTTCGCTTATATCTACCGAGATAAGTCGGTCGGATCTAGTGATGAACTCGCTTATGGACATATCCATATGAACGACCTGTCCGTCTTTAATAGCGGTGAAATCAAGCATCTTCCAGTCTGATACGTCTATGAAAGCACAGCAGAGAGCATTGTTTGGCAAAGCCATGTAGATCTCGATTTGTTTTTTGAAGCGCATCTCCGCTTCATAGGTCATCGTGCAGTCTTCGGACGTTCCGATGATTCCTACGATCTTGCCTTTGCTGTCCTTGACGGGCCTTTTCGAGCATCTGCAATAGATGGTCCTGGACATTTCAACTATCTCGATAGGGATGACGACATTTTCGACAGGCTCACCGGTCGCAATGACCTTAAGTTCAAGGTCTTTCTGAAGCTTAAGATGCTCAGGGGAACCAAAGAGTTCTTCGTCGGTCTTGCCGATAAGATCTTCTACGCATTTGGAATTGGTGAGTACTGCAAATTTCTCTGAGGCAGCCAGATAACGAAGATCCGTGTCCTTCAAATAACAAGGTATAGGAGAGTTGTTGAAAAACTCTGTGTATGCCGAGAGAGCAAGCTTGCTCTTCTTAGAGTTAGCTCTGTCTAATACCATACTTCACCATCCAACACTAAAACTACTTAATATTATAAATAGCAAATTGCTTTTTTACAAATAAACATACCGTGAACAAACCAGTAAAAACTCCCTATCAGTAGGGATTGAAAACGGGATTTTCTGGATAAATACAGTATGAGCTCCCTGTTGGTAGGGATTATCAACTAGATTTTCTTAAAGAATACAGTTTGTAATCCCTGTCAGTAGGGAGTTTGAACTGGATTTAGCGTTAAAATACAGTGCTCCTATCCCTACGGATAGGGACAAATTACTAGAGTATGGCTAATAATCCATTTGAAAATCTCTCACGACAGGGATCAATAACTGTATTTTGATTGATAATCCAGTATGCAATACCCTGTAACTAGGGATTTTCAACTAGGGTTTGTCGATTTTTGTCGTTTTTTAGGACCATTTAGTAGGTTGTTTTGATGGATGAAGATAGTATCCTTTTGAAAAAGGAGGTTACAAGATGCTTTCAATAAACTATCTCGCCGTTAAAATGTCTTATCTTGAACAGTCGATCAGTGAACTTCCTCATGGAAACTTTGGCAAGTATAAGGGGAAGCAAGTTCTTTATGTTTACTACATGCCTTCAGATTCCAAAGTGTGTTGGAGTAACAATAGAAGATACTGTCCAGAAACAAAGCGTGGAAACAATATGTGTATGGAAGTGAAGAAGAGTAATCTTTTGAGAAACCAGTACAATCTTTTGTTGGCTGATTGGAAATCCAATTATGCTGGGATTCCGCCCAAAATACAGATGCCATATAAAAGACAATGCAAAATGAATTACGAATTCTTTGCTAATTCTCCGGAGAATCAGAATCCCAACGACTCAGACAATTTATTAGAGTATAACAACAGGAAATTCAGGTCCAAAAATGAGGTGCTGGCCGCACAGGTTTTAGATAAGATGGGTATTGAGTATAAGGTTGAACCTAAATTCTCGACAGGGACAAAGTACTGCTATCCGGATTTCATTATTGGAGTTAAGGAAATCGATAAATCTGCCTATGTTGAAATATTCGGCAAGATGGATGATATGGACTATGCCTTATCCAATTCAAAGAAGAATGCCCTGTATTTTCAGACGGGGTGCAGACAAGGCAGAGATTATATCCCGTTTTATTCCGGGGATGCTAAGTCCTTTGATGTTGAAGCATTCGAAATGCAGATCAGAGCTTGGTTGGAATTGGCAGCCGAGGAGATTGTCTCGCAGACAGCCGAATGAGGTCGAAAAAACTTGAAATAAAGGGGCAAACCGCTTATTATATTGACAGCAACTTTAATAAATGTTACAGTTGCTTGTATTTTTTTAAGCGAGGTATAGAGTCTATGGAGCATATCAAGACAGTTGAGACACGCAACCTTTGCGAGAGCGCTAAGAACGGTGGATGCGGCGAGTGCCAGACATCTTGCCAGTCTGCTTGTAAGACAAGCTGCGGTATCGCAAACCAGAAGTGCGAGAACGAGAACAAGTAATTTCTTGTTTTATGCGAATTTTAAGGCAACCGCTTCATTTGGGGCGGTTGTTTTTTAAAGGAGAAACATGATCCATCAGTTTAAACTTAACGGCTATAACATAGTACTCGACGTGTGTTCAGGTTCTGTCCACGTTGTGGACGACGTAACATACGACCTTATCGCAGGTTTTGAGACATCCGGCAGGGATGAGCTCATCGATAAGCTTGCTTCAAACTACAAGGACATCGACAGAGATGAACTTACGGAGATCTACGAGTCTGTTGAAGGACTCAAGGAGCAAGGCAAACTCTTTGCTGAAGATACTTTCGAGCCTAAGGCAACGATGCTCAAGGCCAAGACAAACGGCGTTGTTAAGGCACTTTGCCTTCATATCGCACATACCTGCAACCTCAACTGTGAATACTGTTTTGCATCCCAGGGTAAGTACCATGGTGACAGAGCGGTAATGAGTTTCGAGGTCGGCAAGCGTGCTCTTGATTTCCTTATCGAAAACTCCGGCTCAAGACGTAACCTCGAAGTCGACTTCTTCGGCGGCGAGCCGCTTATGAACTTCGATGTTGTAAAACAGCTTGTCGCATACGCCAGATCCGTCGAAAAAGAAAAGGGAAAGAACTTCAGGTTCACCCTTACGACCAACGGCGTTTTGATCGATGATGACGTTATCGAATTCGCAAATAAGGAAATGAGCAACGTGGTCCTTTCCCTCGACGGAAGAAAAGAGATCCACGACCACTACAGAGTTGACTATAACGGCAAGGGAAGCTGGGAGAAGATAGTTCCTAAGTTCCAGAAACTGGTTAATGCCCGCGAAGGCAAAAACTACTACATGAGAGGAACCTTCACACACAGAAATCCTGACTTCCTTGAAGATATTAAGACCATGCTGGATCTCGGATTTACAGAGCTTTCAATGGAGCCTGTAGTCTGCGGCGAGAACGATCCTGCAAGACTTACCGAAGAAGATAAAGAGATCGTCATGAAGCAGTATGAGGATCTTGCCAAGCTCATGATCGAGAAGGACAGGGAAGGAAAACCTTTCACCTTCTATCATTACATGTTGGACCTTAAGGGCGGACCATGTATCTATAAGAGAATCTCGGGCTGCGGCGCAGGAACCGAGTACATGGCGGTAACTCCTTGGGGAGATCTTTACCCGTGCCACCAGTTCGTCGGTGACGAGAAGTTCCTATTAGGAAACATCTTTGACGGCGTAAAGAACGACAACATAAGAGAAGAATTCTTCAAGTGCAACGTTTACACGAGAGAAGAATGTAAGAACTGCTGGGCAAGGCTTTACTGCTCTGGCGGATGCTTTGCGAATGCATATCATGCAACAGGCTCGGTCAACGGCATTTACGAGTACGGATGCGATCTTTTCAGAAAACGTATGGAGTGCGCATTGATGCTGGCGATCGACAGAGAATTCAATCAAGATGGAAACTCCGCTCAATGATTTCGTAAGTACATATGTCATGACCAACCCCGTCAGATTTCATATGCCGGGGCATAAGGGTTATGACCTGTTTCACGGCAGATTGTACGGCTTTGAGGCCGACATCACCAAATTTGACATAACTGAAGTAAAGGGCACGGAGAATCTCATAGAACTCAGTGAAGCAAATGCTTCAGAGATCTTCGGATGCCCGACATATTATTCGACTGAAGGATCATCCCTTTGTATCCGCGCGATGATGTCGCTTCTTCTTAAGAAGACCGGCATCAGGACCGTTGTGGCTGCACGTAACTGCCACAACTCTTTTATCACGGCATGTGCGCTTCTTGACTTGGATGTGGTCTGGATCCCTGACGATGACGGACTTCTGTCGACCACCGTGGACCTTTCCGTCCTGGACAGGATTCTTACTGAGACTAAGGCTTGCTGTGTTTATATCACTTCCCCTGATTACCTGGGATCTGTGAGCGATATCGCCGCCATTTCCGACGTCTGCAGGAAGCACGGAACTTATCTTGCCGTGGACAATGCGCACGGAGCTTATCTCAAGTTCTTCGACAGCCATCCGATGCAGCTTGGCGCAGATATTTGCTGTGACAGCGCTCACAAGACTTTGCCGGTACTTACCGGAGGCGCGTATCTTCATGTGTCGGAGGATCTTAACGAGATGGATGTAAGGCGCGAGATGTCGCTATTCGCATCCACCAGTCCGTCATGGCTCATATTGGCTTCTTTGGACCGCTGTAATGGGTACATGGCTGATCCGAAGTTTGCTCTTTCTCTTCGAAAACTCGCTTCAAAGGTTCAATCCATATCGAATAACATCAGTATCAAAACACATGGCAATGAATATCTGAAACTTACCTTATGTCCGAATTCCCTAGGCTATACGGGTGATATGTTTGCTGATGTTCTAAGGACTTATAATATCGAGCCTGAATTCAGCGACGAAAACTTTGTGACGCTGATGTTCTCCGTAAACACAAAAGATGAGGACTTCGATATGCTTATGAAAGCACTGGATTCCGTGGAGCCGATGGATTCTTTGGATATATCGGTGATAAGTGTTCCGGCACCGGAGAAAGTCGTAAGCATCAGACAGGCCGTGATGGGCAGGACCGAGGTCGTTGATATCGATAAGGCTGAAGGACGTGTGGCAGGCTTCGCGAAGACTTCATGCCCGCCGGCAGTTCCGATCGTTATAGCAGGCGAGAGGATAAAGGCAGAGCATATCAAGGCACTGCAGGCATACGGTTTTGAGACCATTGAGGTATGTTGTGATTTTGAATAATATATAGGCATGAACTTTTGGTAGATTGTCTTCATACATATGTTGTATACTTGTATGGAAGTTAAAATATAAAGGATATATGCTTATGGATTACATTATTTCTTCCACACTGTTAAAGAAGGGCGGAAACGCCATCATATACGACCGCAAGGCTCTAAGCGGCGTCAAGAAGATCGCCTCAAAAGTAGCCGGCGACTTAAAGGCCGTATTCGGAACGGAGCCGAAACTCCTCGAAGAGGGTGAGGCCCAAAACCCTATCTACGTAGGGACCGTGGGCGACAAGCTCATCACGAAACTCGGCGTGGATATTTCCGATATCGAAGGTAAGCGCGAGGTCTATAAGATCGAAGTTAAGGACGGCGCACTGATCATCACGGGCAGCGACAAGCGCGGCACAATCTACGGAATGTTCAAGCTGTCGGAGATGCTTGGCGTATCACCGTTTATCGACTGGCTTGATATCCAGCCTGTTAAGCAGAATGATTTCAAGATCCCGGGTGATTACTGCATGGTCTCCAAAGAGCCGTCGGTCAGGTTCAGAGGATTTTTCATAAACGACGAGTGGCCGGCTTTCGGCAATTTCTGCAATAAAAGGTTCGGAGGCTTCAACGCAAAGGTTTATGAGCATGTTTTCGAGTTGCTCTTAAGGCTTAAGGGTAATTACATGTGGCCAGCCATGTGGTCAGCGATCTTCCCGAACGACGGTCCGGGACTCGCGAACTGCGAACTCGCTGACGAGCTTGGTGTTGTCATGGGCATGAGCCATCACGAGCCGTGTTTGAGGCAGGGCGAGGAGTATAAGTATCTACGCGGTCCGAAGTCCAAGTACGGCGACGCGTGGAATTTCCTTACGAACGAGAAGGGCATCACGAAGTTCTGGGAGGACGGCCTCAAGAGAAGCGGCAAGTTCGAGAACGTCGTAACAGTAGGCATGCGAGGCGAGGCCGACACTGCCATCATGGGCAAGGATGCGACCTTAAAGGACAATATCGATCTTCTTCGAAAAGTATTGAAGACGCAGAACAAACTCATCAAAAAGTACGTTAACGAGAACCTGGACGAAGTTCCTAGAATGCTCGCACTTTATAAGGAAGTTGAGCCGTATTTCTATGGCGACGACAAGACCCCTGGTCTCATGGGAGACCCTGAGCTCGAGGGCGTTACATTGATGCTCTGTGACGACAACTTCGGTAACTTAAGAACAGTTCCGACACCTAAGATGCGTAAGCATAAGGGCGGCTACGGAATGTACTATCATTTTGATTATCACGGACTGCCGGTTTCCTTTGAGTGGTTTAACACATCTCATATCAGCAAGGTCTGGGAGCAGATGACGACAGCATATGACTTCGGCATCAGGGATCTGTGGATCGTAAATGTGGGCGATATCTTCAGCAATGAATATCCGCTTTCATTCTTCCTGGAGCTCGCTTATGACTTTGACAGGTGGGGAACGGGAAACTTCGGCAGTGCCAAGGAATATACAAGGCTGATGGTGGACCGTAACTTCAAGGGCAAGATGACTTCAGCGGAACTTAAGAAGTGCGCTGAGCTTTTGGAAGGCTACACCAGGATCACGTCGGCCAGAAGAACGGAGGCCATGAACGATCAGGTCTATCAGCCGTTCTTCTATAACGAGGCTTTCGAGACACTTGAGAAGGTAGAGAAGCTGATGGGCGATGCTCAAAAGCTCTATGACAAGCTCGAAGGCAACACCAAATATGCCTTCTACGAACTTATATGGTTGCCTCTTACGGCAAACATGAACGTTCAGAGAATGTGGCTTTTGACCACTCTCAATCACGGATTTGCTCAGATCGGAAGTACGTATGCAATGACACTCGGAGATAAGATCGATGAGTGTATCAGTTACGACAGAAAGATCGTCGACGAGCTTCATAAGATCCATGACGGAATGTGGTACGGCATGGGCCTGTCAGAACATATCGGATTTAACGCTTGGTGCGAGGAAGGGTGCAAGTACCCTGTTATTCACAGGTTTGAGCCGGCAAATAAGGAGAGGCTCATCGTACTTGCAAGGGGAAGCCACCAGTATTCTGAGGGAAAGTTCTGGACAGGTCATGTGCCGGTAGTCGACACATTCCTTGACCCGTCTAAGGACGAGGCTGAGCTGATCCTCTCGACAGCAGGAAAGCCTAAGGCGAACTTCAAGGTCGAGAATCCTAATGCGTTCTTCACTATTTCAGAGACGGAAGGAACAGTTAAGCCGTTCACGATGAAGGTACTCAAGATCAAACTCGACAGGAGTAAGATCAAGAAGATGGCGAAGGTTCCTGAGATCTGCATTCATTGTGCGGACGGAAACGTTGTCGTTAAACTGCCGATCAATAAGCTGGCTGACGTGGGCGCAGGCAAGAAGGCTGACGGAACGTACTACTGGTGCGGCAGAAAGATCGACATGAACGAGGCTGTGATAAGTGCGCCGCTTCACCAGAGGAGCTGGCCGGGCAGCATTGATGAGATGGATTATATCTCCATCGAGGCGAAGAATTTCTACAGCAAGACTGATTCTGCGAAGGGCGGATTCAAGGTCATCGAGGATTACAGCAGGGGCCTTGACGCGGTCAAAGCTTACCCGCAGGATATTGTTTTCGGAAAGGATGCGCCAAAGATAACTTACAGGATCTGTGTGCCGCGTAAGGGTGAGTACGGAGTTAAGCTTTATGTGAACCCGAGCAACCCGCACACCAGGGACAACGAGATCTGGTTCGGCATCAGCGCCAACGACGGCAGGATGAAGAAGGTCAACATGATACACGAGTTGTTTGCGGTAGGTGACGGCAATCCTTTCTGGTCTCTGGGCGTGCTCGAAAACAAGCGCGAGATCACGGTCAGCCTGAACCTTAAGGAGGGCGTGAACGATATCAACATCTTCGCGATCGATCCGAACCTGGTCCTTCAGAAACTCGTTATCTATGAGGGCTGTGAGGATCCGGCATATTCATATCTGGGACCTAAGGAAACATTCAGAAGCTAACAAAAAGCCCGCTTTTGCGGGCTTTTGCTTTGTGTTTATCAAATAGAAAAAGTTATTGTTGTAATATAGTGAGCACTTTGTCCACTGTTCTTACCACCGTTTTCTTTAACATAGACTTCTATTTCCTCTGAGAAACCATTTTTGAAATCGTCTTCAGTAACAGTATGCTTTACTGTTACTTCTCCTACATCAGGATTATCGTCATCTTCTGAATAACGAAGATGTATTTCAATTATATCTCCAACAGCTATCTCAATTGATGAACCGGATCTAATGGATTCTCCATTTATTTCTTGTACATAACTCCAATCATCTCCGATGTTATTGTCGTCATCTCTGGATTTAGTAATGGAGATTTCCACCATTCTTGAAGAATCATCAACCGAAATCTCACAATCGGAAGTCTTACCGTTCTGTGTGGTTGCAGTAATAACTGCACTTCCACCGCTGACAGCGGTGACATTTCCAGATGCATCAACCTTAACGACAGACGGATCACTGGAGGTCCAAGAGATGGTCTTATCTTTAGCATCAATTGGTTTAACTTCAGCTGATAGTTGTACTATTTCACCTAAAATCATTTCTGATTTGCTATTACTGATAGAAACTGATTCTGCTTCAATTATTCCATGAACAATTACATGGATCTTTTCAGTTTGAATACTTCCATCTGCAGAAGATGCATAGACATATGTTTCTCCTTCAGAAACAGGAACTATTTCGTAGTATAGGTAACTATTCAATTTCGCTTCGGTAAAGTTAAAAGTAGCTATATTACTATCTTCACTTACAAATGAGATATCATCAGGAGAAAAATCTGTACCGGATGAATTAGCTAAAACATAGCCAGTTGTAGGATTATCGCCGACTGTCATTTCTATTTCAGTTTTAGTAGAAGATGCTAAAGATAGGTCTTTAAGTCCTCGTTTGTTATTTCCAACTGAACTGCTGTTTCCAGAAGGTTTAGCAAGCAATGCAATGAGCAGATAAATTATCCAACCACCTGCTATCAAACCATATTTAAGCTTTTTGTTCATTGTCTTGTTGCGTAATAAAAGGATAGTCAGTGGCAATGGAAAAATAAATAACCATCCAAGAACCCACAGCCAAGTACGACGCTTTCTGGGTTTAGCCTGATTCTTTGCAGAAGAATGCATAACTCTTTGTTCAGCCATAGCTTTCTGTCTGCCTTTTTCAAACTGGTAACCAGCGTCCTCGGCATTGTCATAAGAGATATGCTGTGTTTCATCATCTAATAAAAAAGTGCTGCCACAGCTATTACAAGTACATTCCATAGTTTCTTTATTGACTGAAACACTGGAGCCGCAGTTCGGACAAGTCATATTGATTAATTTCACAAAACCACCTCCTAACGCCATATACAGAATTATAGCACCGGTTTGACTCCAAAAATCGGACAATAGGAGGCTCTCCGTAAGGTTTAATTGTTTGTTTACGGTTTGTTCTTCTTTTGTTATAAGACTCGGTGGATTACCCGTTTATCAGAACCATTTATTTTTTCGGGCTATGATGGCGAACATCACGATGACGGCTATCGACAGTAAGATGACGTAGATATAGCCGAAGGTCCATTTGAACTCCGGCATGGATTCGAAGTTCATGCCGTACCAGCCGACGATGATCGTGAGCGGGAAGAAGATGGTCGTAAGGACCGTCAGGTACTTCATGGTGTTGTTCATCTTGGCGTCCATGTGGGCGGAGTATGCATCCTGGACGTGGACGACGGCGTTGTTGATGGAGTCGACGTCTTCGCGAAGGCGTGTGATGCGCTGGTTCATGTTCGCGATGTACATGAGTGAGTCGGTCTCCAGGAACAGCTCGTTCTCGTCTGCTTCAAGGACCTCGAAAATGTCCAGACACTGCTCGTAGTAGTTGCGGATCTCCAGGAGTTTGCGCTTGAGGCGAAGGAGCGTCAGGTTAATGTCTTCGTCAGGCTTTCCGTGGAGGATGCTCTCTTCCATCTCGTTGACTTCGAGACTTAAACGTTCGATAAAGGATACGTCCTTGGACAGGAGTTCATCGAAAAAGGCGTAGATCAGCTTCTCGAGAGTCATGGTGGAAGGCGTAAAGCGCTTGGTGGCGCGGATGAATTTCTCGTAAGTGGAGCGGTCGGTGT
The DNA here is from genome assembly GCA_947303255.1 of uncultured Clostridia bacterium. Taxonomy (GTDB): domain Bacteria; phylum Bacillota; class Clostridia; order Saccharofermentanales; family Saccharofermentanaceae; genus Saccharofermentans. Next base: position 21,262 of record CAMYXL010000053.1, read on the forward strand.
CGAGGACATCGACAACGTAGAGGGCGTTCTTCATGATGTAGAGAGCGACGTAATCGCTGTCGTCATTGTCGGTCTCGAGGCCATTACAGTGAACCGGGTCGACGACCTTGAGTTCGGTAAAGGTGTAGTCATCGTAGATCTCGACGCCGGAACGGAAGATCGTGTTGGCGGTCTTGCAGGCCTCTACGGTGGAGTCTGAGACCTTGAGAGCCGGGGCGATCTTGGTAAGCTCCTCAAGGGAGAGGTAGCCTGCCACTAGGCCTTTGGCGTTATCGGGAAGCATGGAAGACTCTTTTATGGTGTTGTCGAACTCGAAAAACATAAATAAACCCTCTTTTCGAAAACATGATTTATTTATATCACATGAAAAGGCAATGTGAGAAATTTTCTATATAATAAGGCTTCTTTCGTTCGGAATATTTATATATAGCACAATAGTCACTTTTTTCGAGCGGTGGTAAGATAATTTCATACTAAAAATATGAGGTGTCAAATGGACAAAGAACTCATAATCGTGTTGGACTTCGGCGGACAGTACAACCAGCTGATCGCCAGAAGAGTACGTGAGTGCAACGTTTACGCGGAGGTTCATCCGTACACATTGTCACTCGATAAGATCAAAGAGATGAACCCTAAGGGAATCATCTTCACGGGCGGTCCGAACAGCGTTTACGAATCGTCATCCCCGTCATACGAAGAGGCTATCTTCAACATCGGCGTGCCGATCCTCGGTATCTGCTACGGTTCGCAGCTCATGGCTTATAAGCTGGGCGGCGAGGTCAAGACCGCTCCTGTCAGTGAGTACGGTCATACGGATATCACCATCGACAGCGACAGCAAGATCTTCGACGGCGTATCCCGTGAGACTTCCGTATGGATGAGTCACACAGACTACATCGCGAATGTTCCTGAAGGATTCAAGATCACGGCCCACAGCAGCGTCTGCCCGGTAGCGGCAATGGAGTGCGCTGAGCGTAAGCTCTATGCCACACAGTTCCATCCGGAAGTTATGCATACCGCTGAAGGCCAGAAGATGCTCAAGAATTTTGTTATCAATGTCTGCGGCTGCAAGGGCGACTGGACAATGGAGTCATTCGTTGAGACCAAGGTCCGCGAGATCCGCGAGCAGGTAGGTACCGGCAAGGTCCTCTGTGCTCTGTCAGGCGGCGTTGATTCATCGGTTGCTGCGGTACTCCTTTCAAAGGCAGTCGGCAAGCAGCTTACATGTGTTTTCGTAGATCATGGTCTTCTTCGAAAAAACGAAGGAGACGAGGTAGAAGCAGTCTTCGGACCTAACGGTTCCTACGACCTCAACTTCATCCGTGTTAACGCACAGGAGAGATTCTACGAGAAGCTCAAGGGCGTAGAAGAGCCTGAGAGAAAAAGAAAGATCATCGGTGAAGAGTTCATCAGAGTTTTCGAGGAAGAAGCAAAGAAGATCGGTAAGGTCGACTTCTTCGTTCAGGGTACGATCTATCCTGACGTTATCGAGTCAGGCCTCGGCAAGTCCGCGGTAATCAAGTCTCACCACAACGTCGGCGGACTTCCTGATCACGTAGACTTCAAGGAAATCATCGAGCCTTTGCGCCTCCTGTTCAAGGACGAAGTCCGTCGTGCAGGCCTGGAGCTCGGAATCCCTGAGTATCTCGTATTCCGTCAGCCATTCCCGGGTCCGGGACTCGGTGTCCGTATCGTCGGCGAGGTTACAGCCGATAAGGTTCGCATCGTTCAGGATGCAGACTACATCTTCCGTGAAGAGATCAAGAATGCAGGTATCGAAGGCCTCGGCCAGTACTTTGCAGCTCTTACTAATATGCGTTCCGTCGGTGTCATGGGCGACTTCAGAACATACGACTATGCCGTATGCCTTCGTTCCGTCAACACATCCGACTTCATGACAGCTGAGTGCAGCGAGATTCCGTTCTCAGTCCTGCAGAAGGTCATGAACCGTATCATCAACGAGGTCAAGGGCGTTAACCGCGTACTCTTCGACCTGACAAGTAAGCCGCCGGGAACGATCGAACTCGAATAATGAAAAAACGCC
>CAMYXL010000054.1 GCA_947303255.1 uncultured Clostridia bacterium
GACTGAACGATCTGCTGAGCCTTCTCTGCGTTCCACTCAGCTGTCTGCTGCTTAACGATATTCCAGCTGCCTTCTGAAGCAACCTTATCGTCGAGAGCACCGGAACGTCCCTGCTGAGCTGCGGAGCCCATAACGCCCTGGATGTGGATGATGTTGTACTCTGAAAGTCCCTGACCTGCGAGCCAATCAACTGCTGTCTGGCCTTCCTTAGCCATGTCAGAAACGATGGAAGCCTCATAAAGGCTTGAATCTGCATCAATTGTTCTATCGAAAAGGATTACCTTAACGCCAGCCTTCTGAGCATCCTGCAAAACTGAATCCCAGCCTGCTGTGTCTGCTGCGGAAAGGAGAAGATAATCAACATCGTTCTGGATAAATGTCTGAGCTGCCTGGATCTGCTCGTCATTCTTCAAGCTATATGCGAACTCTGCATCATATCCGTTTTCCTCTGTAAACATAGCCTTAAGGTCTGCTACGTTAGCTGTACGATAACCGGATTCGTTAGGGTCATTATTAATGATACCAACCTTAATAAGACCGCCTTCCTCTGCGTCCTTCTTGGAGCATGCTGCGCAGCCGATGAGCATTACAGATGCCAAGACAATAGACAATAACTTTTTCATTAACGTTTACCTCCCATAAACAGTAGTAAATCAGGGTCTTCCCCTTCTGTTACCCCCATTTTAGGTTTCGAGGCAAAAAACACCATTCACAAAAAAATGAATGCCTTTTGATTTTTTATTCCTTTTCGAAAACAGTTACATTTTTCAACGATTGAGGTTGAAATTTTTCGGAAGCCTTATGGTTACGGTCGTGCCTTCCTCGTGCTTGCTGTCGATATTGATACCGTATCCTTCGCCGTAATTGAGCTTGATCCTCTCGTTAACGTTGTAAAGACCATACACGATGTTTTTGTCCGACGTTCCTTCCTCGATCGCCTTCCTTACATCCGCGAGTCTTTCCTCGGTCATTCCGATTCCGTCATCTTTTACGACCAGCGTGAAACTGTCGCCCTGCTCGTACCCCGACACATTGATAGAGCCACCGCCGCGCTTGTTCTTTATGCCGTGGTAGAGGGCGTTTTCGACAATAGGCTGTACGGTGAGCTTCGGCATCTTGTACCCGTTTATGCTCTCCGGAATATCAATGTTAAACTTAAGGATATCCTGGTATCTGATCTGCTGTATCTCGAGATAACTTCTGACGTGATTGATCTCTTCACTGACGAGAACCGTCTCTTTTCCCCTGTTGAGCGACAGCCTGAAAAAGTCCGACAAATTGCCGACCATGTTTACGACCTGCTTTTTGTTTCCGGACTCCGCCGACCAGATGATCGCGTCCAAAGTGTTGTACAAAAAGTGCGGGTTGATCTGCGCCTGCAGCAGTTCAAACTCGGCCTTTCTCAGTTGCTTCTGCTCTTCTTTTACCTGCTCTTCGATAGGCCTTGTGATCCACACCGGACCGATACTCGATACCACGATGATACTGCCGATACTGATCGCGAAGATCGCGATGGAAACTTCGACCATCTCCGCGAAAAGCTGGTTGTTCTTTTCCTGCGCAGTCTGGATCTGCTTGTTCTCGTAATAGATATATTCGTTCATGGTCTCCTGGAAAAGCGACGTAACGATCTGCACGTCGTTTTCCCAAATGAGCATGTTGTCCTCATACTTATTCTCGTAGCCCAGATTCTCCTTGATCTTCTCAATATAAGACTCAAGGTTGTTAAGATATTTCTCGGCGTTCTGAAGACGCTTCTGGTTGTCGTCAGTGGTGGTGTAATCCTTAAGTCCGTCGATGACTTTACGGGCATCTTCGAGCTGCTGCGGAATGTTCGTCTTATCCGGCGTCGTGTTACCTACAAGAAGAAGATACGTCTCGTAATCGAAATCGTTTTTGAAGTCGAGACTGATCTCGCTCGCGATCACGACCGAGCTTAACATCTTCTTATATCTGTTGTTGACCGTCCACAGGACAATGAACGCGAAGACCATGAAAATTATGCTCGGCAAAATAAGGATGATATACGATATACGTATCTGCGTCGCAAGACGCGACTTCTGTCTTTCCTCTTTTTTTCCGATCATTATTCAGTACCGCTGCCCCGCTCGTGATTCCTGTATTGTGTCGGCGTAACGCCCTGTGTTTTTTTGAAAAGATACGAGAAGTAATGCGGGTCCTTGTAGCCGACCATGACTCCGATCTCATTGCTCTTTTTCGAGGTGCTGCAAAGAAGGTCCTTGGCAATATTCATGCGGTAATCCGTAAGGTACTTGATGAACGGCTGCCCGGTCTCCTGCTTGAAGATCGCACTTAAGTGATTCGGCGAGAAATTGACCTGCGCCGCGAGCTCATTAAGCGACAGATCCTCGTCCGAATAATGCTCATTGATATAAGTGATCGCTTCGTTGATGACATCATGATATCTGCTCATCGCGTGGTTCTGACGAAGCGACAGCGCGGTCGCGATCAGCTCGTAAAGATAGTCATAAGTCTTCTTCTCATCCGCAAGGACATCCTTACCCGGGAACTCAACGTTCTCGGCAAGTTCTTCCTTGGTAAGGCCCAGCTCATTCTCCGTAAAATCCGCCACGCAGAAATACATGTCCATCGCGATGTACTGCCTTAACATCGAAGTCTTGATCGCGTTATTGCCGACGCCGTTCAGGAACTCCTCCAGGAAGAATGTGATCTCCGGTGTCTCACCTGCACGAAGGAACTTCTTGATGAGCCTTCTGTCGATGTGCTTCGGGTCTATCTCGGATAAGATATCCGCATCGTTAACAGGCTTAAGTCCTTCCTCGGAACCAACGAGGAACGCATTCTCCGATGTAAGGTACAAATGTGCAAAAGCTCTTCCTGCCCAATCAAAAGACGTCCTTATCTCAGTGATCCTGTTTACGGTCTGGCCGATGCCTCCGAAGTATCTGATGTGAGGATAATTAACAAACAGTTCCTTCATCTTCGCCGTCGCGATGTCCACATGCTTCTTGATGGAAGCATCATCATCTGCTCTGAAAAGGAACGCTGTTCCCTCTACCTTAAAGTCAAAAAATATCGCGCCGTTCTCGTCGGCGATCTTCCTGATCTCGTCCTCAACCTTAACTACGCTTTTTGAGAACTCACCGATGTCATGCTTGATGGACCATATCTTAAGAAGGACCACATTGTATCTTAAAGCGTTGATGTCGATGTTGAGTTTCTTTGCTTCCTCAATAAGTTCCGACGCGCTCTTCTCGCCCTTTACCATTCGATAGAAGAAGTCTCTCTTATCAAGCTCCGTCCTCTCGCGCATGTCTTTTTCATAACGCTCTGCGGCAGCTCTTTCTTCCTTCTTCTCGCGGATCTTCTCCGACAGGGCATCGAGCTCCCTGACAAGATTATCTCCGCTTATAGGCTTCAAAAGATATCTGGATACTCCGATCCTAATTGCGTCCCTTGCGAACTGGAAATCCTCATAACCTGTCAGAAGGATGATCTCCATCCACGGGAACTCCGCCTTTATCATGCGGCTTAAAGTAAGGCCGTCCATAAACGGCATCTTGATATCAGTTATTACAATGTCAGGCTGTTCTTTTTGGATCATGGAATAAGCGACCTCGCCGTCTCCCGCTTCACCGCAGAAAACAAAACCGTGCCCTTCCCAATCAATATTATTCTTTATTCCTTCTCGAACGACGAACTCGTCCTCGACCAAAAAGACCTTAAGCATATAACCCTCTGCATTGTTTAGTAGGTTTAATTGTAGCACTCAAAACCTCAATGAAACAACCCAGCCCAACCTAAGGTTGGAATTACAAAAGGCATCCTCCTTTTTTCCAACCTTAAGTATATTATTTAAAATATCTTCTTTTCTTTTAGAACTTAAGGTTGGATTTTTGCCTCCAAAATAATCTTTTTCTCTTCCCTTACCTTCAGGATCTCGTTCATTTTCCGGTTATCTGCAACCCCAGGTTGGAAAAATGAAATGTGCCTTATATGCAGCATAAGGTTGGATTTATTATTTTTCAAAAATGAGAAAACAACTTAAGGTTGGAAAAATAAGTGAGACCTTCAAAAATCATCTTGCAATCATGTCAAGATAATGTTATTTTCTTATTCCGTTTATTTTTTAAAAGGAAGGAAGTGATCTGATGATCGGAAAAGAACTAAAGTTGGAATTTAAGGACAACGAGTGGCCACTCGAGGAGATTACTCATGACAGGAATATCGCGAGGGCGATCGTATTCGATGATGAGGGTTACTTCTATTTTGTAAGAGTAGACCGAGATGATCTTTTTGGCAAGGCAACACATATTGAAACTCCGGGCGGCGGTGTTGAATCAGGTGAGGATCTGGAAGTTGCGATACGAAGAGAATTAAGCGAAGAACTGGGTGTCAATGTTGATGTTCTTTGCAAGATCGGTACAGTAAGCGATTACTATAACGTTATCAAGAGACATAACATCAGCAACTATTTTCTATGCAAGGTGAAGTCCTGGGGTGACACACATATGACCGAGGATGAGGTCAATGAATTTCACCTCAGTACCTTAAAGTACACTTACGATGAAGCAGTAAAAGCATATGAGGATCATAAGGACTCAAGGATAGGAAGACTCATTGCACAAAGAGAACTTCCGATCCTTAAGAGAGCCCAAAAACTTCTTAATCCCGACTGCGGTTTTTTAAGACCGACAAAGTACTTCCGTTTCAGAACAGGCGCTATAGTTATCAATGATGGCAATATGTTGTTTGTTAAGAGCAAGGCAGCTGATTATAACTACATGATCGGCGGTGCGGTTAAGATGTGCGAGACTACGGAAACCTGCATCGTGAGAGAACTGGAAGAAGAGTCCGGTATGCGTGCCACTATCGATCAGCTCGCGATCGTTTGCGAGAACTTCTTTAACGGCAACGACGGTGTCATAGACGGATACGACTGTCATACTATTGAGTTCTATTACCGAATGAATGTAACACCGGAAGAACTTGCTAAATGCAAGACAGTAACAGATGACGGAGAGGAACTTGTTTGGCTTCCTGTTAATGAGATAGAAAAGTACAACATCAAGCCGACGTTCATTAAAGAACGTCTCAGTGAATTCCTAAACACTAAGGAAATTATCCACGTTATCGAAGAAAGAGACCGCTAAGGTTTAAAGCCAATTCAAACGATTCTCAAAGGCGACTTTTATGTCGCCTTTTTCTATGAGACCGATCTCATAACAATCGTAGGATTTCCTAATATGATCCATGACTGTTTTCTTATCCTTCTGTGAAGCAACAACTATAAACCCGACACCGCAGTTAAATGTACGGAGCATCTCTTCATCACTTATGTTTCCGTTACTTCTGATGTACTTGAAGATGTTCAAAAGCTTAAGTTTGGACAAGTCGATCTTTGCACTTAATCCGTCAGGGATCACTCTTCTTAAGTTGCCTTCAATACCACCGCCAGTGATATGTGCCATACCATGGATCACGTCTTTTCCAAACAGATCTTTTACTGCCTTGTAATAAGGAGTATGTGGTTTCATTATCTGTTCTATAAAAGTCATGCCGTCGATCTTATCAAGTTTGATCTGCGGCTTCTTGTCCATAAGAAGTCTTACAAGTGAATAACCATTTGTGTGAAGTCCGTTTGATGTAACTGCAAGGACAGCATCTCCCTCTTCAATTGCCGATCCGTCAATAACCTTGGGTCTTTCAACGATTCCTGCAATGCTTGAAGTAAGAACATAAACTCCGGCATCCACTACCAAAGGTTGGATAGAAGTCTCTCCTCCTACAAGAGAACACTCATTTTCTTTACAAGCATCAGACACACCTTTTACAAGAGTCTTGATAGTATCCTTTTCTGCATTACCGCACACGATCGTATCCAATACGGCAAGTGGTTTTGCACCCATAACAATAACGTCATTTACAAGGTGGTTGATCATGTCATGGCAGATGGATTCCGTATAACCATATTCCAAAGCAAGCTTCTGCTTCGAACCTGGTTCTTCTGATTTAAGTACAAGTACAGGCTCCTTTATCTCCGGAAAATTAATGTCATATAAAGAGGCAAAAGGTCCAAGTCCGTTTAACACTCGTTTGTCCTTTGTCTCCAGACTTTTTGCCATCTCTGTCTTGATGGTATCCGTGTAAGCAATATCAATTCCTGCTTTGCTGTATGATAGTCCGTCAGCCTGCTTCTCACTACCCTGAAGGATCTCATCGACAGTAACATCAAGTACGGTAGAAAGGTCTTTTAATATTTCTATGTTTGGATAAGCAGCACCGTTTTCCCACTTGGATATAGCTTGAAAAGATACATTCAATCTCTCAGCCAGTTGCTGCTGAGTCATACCAAGGGCCTTGCGTTTTTCCATGATAAAATGTCCGACTTTCATACTGTCCAGCATTTCACGAAACCTCCGTTTTTCTTTTATGTTATCCCCCGGTTCAAAGAAAGAGCAATAACTCCTTAATCGAATCGCACGCATAAATTCAACCAGCGGTTGATATGTCTCAAGTGCATTGTATCATGATTTCCAACCTTAAGTCCCGTTCTTCAATCCAACACATAATTTTTTCCAACCTTATGTTTATTTTTCTATTTTTCGTTTTTGTTTTTCCAACCTTAAGATGTCAATAAAAGATATCTCTTTTTCACATATAAAACCTAGGGTTGGATTTATACGTGTTTTTCTCACTTCCATGCTGTTGAAAATGTATCTGATCATCATTTTTTCGCGCAAAAAAATACTTAAGGTTGGAAAAGATTTTTTCATAAAATTTAATTGTCTCCTATGGTTGGAAAGATGCTTAGAAAACTGTGTTTCAGACGAGTCTTCGTACCAATTGTCGACAATTGCGTTAAATTGTCGATTATATAAAATTTCAAACCTGTTATTATGTGGAAAAAGGAGGATTCCATGGTCACCATAAGCATCAGACTTTCCGCAAAAGAAATATGTGCTCCGCTTACGGTAAACAGACTTCTGAAGGCTGTTAAAAAGGACCGTAAAGCCAAGGACTTGTTCTGGCCAAGACTGGTAAAAGACAAGAGTATTAATTACGGTAAAAAAGTCGGTGTTAAAGTCGATCTTGAATGTGTTGAATTTCTCAGGGAACTTAAAAAAGAGATCAAAGGTAAGTATGGTATTTTCGTTCCCTATTCCATGTTGATATGTGTCTTATTACAGGTATATAAAAACCCAAAAGAAAAGGTATGCATGAGCTTAAATGTAAAAGGTTATAAAGCATCAAACGCAGAACTTTCACAACGCCTTAAAGGCATTGCAAAAGAAGTAGCTAACGTACTTCCTGACATGCTGTTCCTGCAGGAATTCAAAGCAGGAGAAAATGATGTCTGCCTTAATGCTTTGATGAACACTCTCGGTAACTATTATGAACCTGTTTTCCCCGTATCCTATAAGCACAGTGAAGACTACAACAACTGTGTTTGTATCATGTTGAAAGGAAAGCATGTTACCACCACCAAGGCTATGCATCTTAAAGATGATCACCAAGGATTCAGACTCAGATACAACCTGGTTGAAACTGATGATTATGTGATCCTTAATGCTTGGATACCTCAGATCTTTAACAACCAAAATGATCGAATAAACATTGCAGAAGCAATGTGGAAAAATATCATGGATATCTCACAATACTATTCCGGCAGGCCAAAGAAATTCTTCCTGGTCGGAGATTTAAATTCATTTATGGGCGGACCTTTTGAAGACAGGCTCATGAAACTCAATGCATTACTGAGAGACACTAAGACAATAGAGATTATGACAAGACCTACCGGAATTCAAAACATTCTGGATTACTCATTCGTAAACAGGTTTGCAGATCAGACAGATCTCATAAGAACATCTATCTACTCGCCTTCTATCAAAAACATGGATCTTTCGGATCATGATGCACTTGTTACCACGATCACTGAAGTGAATAAAGCAGACCTTAACTGAGTTCAGATCTTATGCTTCTTATAAAGCTCAGGATAACCCTCTTTTAATGCACCGTTGAACTGGAATTTGATGATGCCGCAAACACATAAATATGCACCGAAATATATGATCGCAATGATAGCAACAAAACCGAGGATCCACTGAAGTGCAGCCTCACGAAATTCCGATTTACTTATAAAAAGATATGCGAGATTTCCTCCAAACAAAAGTGCAACGGCAGCCATAACGATACTGAGGATCTTGAAGTTCTTTTTGTTCTCTGTTTTTAACTGTTTGCTGACTTCAATTACATTCTTTTCCGGGACCTTGGCAAGTCGGATCGACTCCTGAAGATTATCGTTCAATGTCTTAAAGTGAATCGTTGCCATAGTATATATCTCCTGCTTCCATAAATTGCTTTCCCTTGCAGGTATTCTACCATAGAATTTTCACGATTCTACGTCTTTGTCAAAAGTCGACAAATCCGTGTTTATCCCACTTCAAAATCGTTGTATAACCCAGCTTTTCATACCACTTATCAACATATGTGTAGAAGATGTAACTGTAGTCATAGAATTCGTCACGCAGGATCTTGGTCACATGACTTATCATGGTAAGTCCGAGGCCGCGGTCACGATACTCCGGAACAGTTCCGACACATCCAGGGCCTGCGATCTTCCATGTCATGCCGTTAACTTCATGTGTGCCGAAGTCATCGATGATGCAAAAACTCGCGATCTTTCCTTCCACGAGAGCACAGTAAAATCTCATGTCTTCCGTGAAATTCTTGACCCAGTTCGGATTAACTTTTTTAACCGCTTCGTGAAGCACATCCAAAGGTCCGTCGTAAAATCCGAACGTTACATCAGGAAGATCCTTCGCGTACTTTGAAGAATCAAATTCCTGAAGTCTCAGGAGCATCTCAGACGCAACTTTTCCTTCTTCGGTATTTCGCACATATTCCCTCTCGAAAAAGTTTTGGTGCATTTCCATGAACAGATCTTCATACTGCTTTCTGGTCACGAGATCGCTTCTTATCACAGAGTAATATGCAGTATCATGAAGTCCCTGTGCATTCAATTTTGACTCGCGGATAACACCCTCAAAATGCATGCCTGCTTTTTGCATGACGTGCCCGGATTTTTCGTTTCGTGTGTCGTGTGTTGCTGTGATCTGGTTAAGGTCTTTTTCGCCGTCAAAAAGATAAAGGATGACAGCCTTCAAAGCCTCAGGCATGATGCCCTTTCCCCAGCACTTTCTGCTGAGGCAGTAACCGATCTCGAATGAGCGGATGTTCTCGTTTTTGCTAACGACTGCGATGTTGCCGATGACGTGGTCGTCGCCCTTCAAAGTGATGCCCCAGTTATAGGTTCCGCCGTCCTCGTAATAGGAGACCCACTCGGTCAAAAGCAGCCTTGTAAAATCGACGCTCTCGTGGGTCGGCCACGGCATGAACTTCGTGACCTCCTCGTCGGAAGTCCAGTTGCCGTACATATCCTCGGCGTCTTCGATCCTGTATCTTCTAAGAACGAGCCTTTCGGTCTCGATCGTTCTTGTTCCAACCGTATTCATTTCAGAAATTATCCTTTGCTTTTTGGGACGTCAGACGTCTTTTCTCAAGTGTCTTTTCGAAAATGAGATCCGCCGTCTGAGGGAACCCTTCGTATACTACTTTTGTGCCCTCTTCGGTGATGCCGCCTTTGGTCGCGACTCGACCCACGACTTCTTCAAAACTCAAGCCCTTCCGGAGCATGAGATCACCGGTCGCACTCATCGTGCGAAGGACCATCTGCACGATCTGATCTTTTGGGATCGCCGTGTGGCCTTCTGCGGAATTGCAGATGACATCAAAGATCGATGCGATGAAGCCCGGCATGCAGCTAACAAGTTCGGAGCCCATGCCCATCTCTTCTTCGGGAAGTTCGATCACGTCGCCGGCGTTTTTGAGAAGTGCGGTAAGAGAATCCTTGTCCGACTCCTCGACTTTGGAATCGTAGCAGACCAGCGTCTGTGATCTTTTGATCTCAGCGGTGAGACTGGGGATAACTTTGGCGGTCTTATGATCAAGGATCTTGTGGATCATCTCGAATGTGATGCTGCCGTTTAACGACACGATAAGAGCATCATTTTTGACATGGTCCTTAATTTGCTCCAGAACGGCCTTCAGATCGACAGGACGCACGCAGATGAACGTGATGTCACACACGGATGCCAAAGCGCAGCTGTCGACGATCTGTGCGATCTCAGACGCATCCTTAAGTTTTTCTGTTGTTCTGTTGGAAACGTAAAGATCATCCTTAGAGATCTTGCCTTCCTTCGCGAAATTCCACAGCAGCATCTTGCCCATGCTGCCATATCCGATTATTCCTACTTTCATGTTGTTTCCGACCTTACTTTAACTCTTCGAAAAGGGCTTTCGTTATGTCCCTGCCGATCAATGTTGCTTCTTCAAGGTTGCCGTTGTAGTTATCGTCGCCGCTAAATTCTTCGGTGTCCGTGATCGTTCTGATGGCGAGGAACGGAACTTTGTTTACGTAGCAGACGTGAGCGATACCGGCGGTCTCCATGTCAACGGAGAGCGGGCTGAACTTTTCCATGATCTCCTTGCGGCCTTCGTCGATGATGAACTTCTCGCTGGTTGCGATCTTTCCGAAGTGGATCTTGTACTTAGAGGAGATCTTCTGCGCGGCTTTTCGAGCAGACAAAAGAAGATCGGGATCAGATACGAACCAGTCTGATTTCATCCACGGGTGATAGCCCGTGAGGACATCTTCCTGGATGTCGCAGTAGACGCACTCCTCGGCGATCACAGTGTCATGAACGCGGACCATCGGATCCATTCCGCCGCCGGCGCCGATGTTGATGATCTTGTCGACTTCATACAGGTCGATCATGACCTGAGTTGCTATCGCGGCATTTACTCGGCAGGCCCCGCAAAACAAGGCGACAGTGTCGATGCCCCAAAGCGTTCCTTCGTGGATCTTGAGCATCGCTTTCTCAGTGGTCTTGGTGATCTCCATCTCTTTTAAGATCGGCTCGACTTCCTCGCAGCCGGCGCAGATAATTCCAATTCTCATAGTCTTTCTTCCTTTTGTTTTTTTCTATCAATTCTAACTCAATAAGCTGATTCTTCAACCCTGCCCTCGATCATATCAATGCGTCCTATATTCTGAACTGACTTCGTAAGCCGTATACTCGTGCGAGAACTCGTACCCCAGCTTCTCCGCGAGCTTCACCGAGATCATGTTATGCGCATCCCAGCTCGGGTACAATCCTTCGTCCAAGCACCTCAATATCAGCGCTGCACAAACGATCGTCGCGAGTCCCTTCCCCCGCTCGTCCTCACTCGTGTCCACCTCGATCTCGATACCCTCTTTGTAGCGGGTATAAGACGACGCTCCCGACACTATCTTTCCGTCCTTCAATATCACCATTCCGCGCCCGTCTTCAAGATACTTTTCCTTATTCTCGAAAACGCACACAAAACTCGCCGTTACCGGATTCGTCATACACAGATCGTAGATCTCGGAATCGATGTTTTTAAGCTCGTATCCCGAAGGAAGTTTGGCAACTTTTTTCTTCAAAAATCCCGTGTCAAAACGCGTGTCTTTTTTGATCGCGTAACGCGTGCGTTTGATGGCATCCGGGAAGCATTTTTCGATAAGAAAAGACCAAGACTCATTTTGCGGGATCATGATCACAAATCCTTCCGGTTTGCCGCGTACCAGTTCCTCCGACGGCTCGCCCGCAAGAAGCGCGAAGCAGCCCACGAAAGCCATCGCCGACTTCGGCTCGTCAAGGTCCGTTACGAAGACCTTGCCCATGACCTTCTGAAGGCACGAGTAGATCAGTGTCTCTTCCCAACCGTCGAACAGCGGCGCTGCTTTTGTTGTATCTTCAAGTTCGTATATCATGTGTTCTCCTGTTCGAACGACCAGCCGTTCTCGCCGTGATAGATCATCAGTTTCGTCATTCCGCCGTCGATGCAGATGTTCTCGCCCGTGATAAACCCCGCTTTGGACGAGCAAAGGAACATCACCATCTCCGCGATATCCTCCGGCTTTCCGACACGCCCCACAGGCTGCTGGACCGCATCAGGACCATCGATCTCCGTCCCTGTCGTGTTGATCCATCCCGGTGAAATGCTGTTGACCCTGGCCTTCCCCGCAAGGCTTATCGCCATCGCATGCGTAAGCGCCGCGATGCCGCCCTTGGCCGCCGTGTAACTCTCGGTCTGAGGTTGGCTCATGCGGTCGCGCGAAGACGCGATATTGACCACCGACGCATCTCCGGTAAAGATCGGCATCAAAAGTTTTGTGAGATAGAAAGGCGCCGTCACTCCGACCGCAAGCGCGTACTGAAATTCATCGTAGCTGCAATTGTCGATACCCTTCATCAGCGGCAGCGCGTTATTGATCAGAAAGTCGACCTTGCCCGAAGTTGCCTTCACATGCTCGGCAAATCTTTCCAGCGTTTTCCTGTCGCCTACATCACCCACAAAATGATCGCCGGGCCTTATGTCAATGACGTGCACCTCGGCTCCTTGTTTTCGAAAAGAATCAGCGACAGCCTTGCCGATTCCGTGAGCACCGCCTGTTACTACTGCAACTTTGTTTTCAAATTCCATAACTTACCTCACAAATCTTTGTTGTCAGTATTATAAACGAAAATGATCGTCCGCCAAAGGCAAACACTCATCATTCTTACTTATTCTTCGTCACGCGAATCGGTAATTGCCGGAGGTAAAATGCGTCAAATAATCCTTTTGCCTTCAAGTGAGGATGCTTTTCCAACCTTAAGCTTATTTTCCTAAAATCGAAAATAATAAATCCAACCTTAAGTTAGTAAAAACAGGAGGGTAAGTAAGGGTATGATTCAAAAATCCAACCCTAAGTTCCTTTCATGCCTTCCAGTGATCCTTTTCCGTCTTCAAAAACGGATGTAATCATGACCTAAGGTTGGAAAAAGATTTTTCTGTTTTTCTGATCGCAACTTTAGGTTGGAAAAATAATTTTGCCGAAATTGAAATCCAACCTTAGGTTGAAAAAAAAACAAAAGGAAAACAAAGGCAGAAAACAGAAATCCAACCCTTGGTTACCTTTAGGTCTCTTTAGGATCACTGCAACCCTTCCGGAAAGGCAGAAACCATAACTTTAGGTTGGAAAAATTTTTTCTGAAATTTCCGAATGTGACTTTAGGTTGGAAAAACAAAAACTAACCGCAAAAAGCAGGAAGCATCTCGAGAATTTCGGGCATAAAAAATGCAGAACCTTCGAAAAGGTTCTGCACTGTTGTTTGAACGATTAAATCCGATCAGTCTTTTGCAATGAAGTTCTCGGCAAGTGCGTCATTGAGTTCGTCACTGTTCTCCATATCTGTAGGGCATGTGAGCTTGAACTCTTCGCAGAAGTCCTCGATGTTGTCCGTGTCACCATCGATCGAGATGCAGACAACCGAGATAACGGAACTACCCTGGAGATATGTAGCCTGGTAGCAGTTCATGTTGCCGAGCTCATCTTCAATCATCTCGCGGATTTCTTTTCTTGTTTCCTTGTCATCGCTGTAGCCTCTTGCGGAAATGTAGTAGCTTACAAATGCTTCCAAGAGTACATCCTCATCTACATTTACGATGAAGTAGCCGTTGCTGCCGCTGTACTTGAACTCGTCTTTTGAGAGCTTGTCGAAGTCGACCTCAACATCATCCTCGACGCGGTCCATCATGTTCTCGAAAGCGCTCTTTGCTGCCTTGGAATCTACAAAGTCCACAGCAACGATAGCTTCGGATGACATGCTCTTGTCGCCCTTTTCTTCCTTGAGGTAGTAGCTGAGTTCCTTGATGTCCTTTGCCTTGCAGTCCTCAAAATCCACGATGCAGTTGTTCATCTGCTGTGATTTTTCGCCTTTGCTCTCGTCGATGTAATCCATAAAATCGTCGATGTCATCGCCGTCTGTCAGGTAAAGAAGGATTCCGTCCTCCTTGGCCTCGTCGTAGTCGCTGCCCGTGCCGAGCTTATCGAGCTTCTTGACAGTGTACTCTTTGCAGTCGAAGTTTTCGTCGGCGAAGTTGTAGAATTTCTCTGCCTTCGGGCTGCTGAAGCATCCTGTCACGCCTGTCATCATTGCGAGCGCGAGTGTTGCTGATGCGATCATCTTAAATTTTTTCATGTTGGTATTCCTCCCTAATTCCATTTCATAGTGTTTTCGAAAACACGTAATGATTGTATCATAATTCGGACATTATAATATTCGTTCAATTTTCAGAGTTTGGGGGCTCTAATTCAGCACCGCATAAAACCGCAGCAGCCTATCTCCGAAAACTCCCGTAGGCCGAGAGACTTGTAGAACTCTATGGTCTTGGGCGTGTTGTCGGTCACCAGTTCCAGCTGGCGGACGGTGCTGAAGCGTTCCATGACGGCGCGAAGGAGCGCGGTCCCGACGCCGAGCCTTTGCTTGGATGGGTAGACGAGAATGTCCTGGACAAGGACGACGGTGTGGCCGTCACCCACGACTCGGATGAGTCCCAGAAGCTCGCCGTTTTCGTATGCGCCCAGCACCAGAAGGGAATTCGAATAGCCCTTTTTCAAGCACTCCATATCTTGGGTGTAGGCAATCCAGCCCACCTCGGAATAAAGACGGTGTACTTCGTCTTCGTTGTAAACATATTCTTTTATTTCCATGATTTCCTCTTTCTTCGCGTTACGAACCGCCCGTGGTGTGGACGTGGAATTCGTAACCCATGACAGATTCTGTGTAATCACTGTATACGAGGATACAGTAAAGTCCGTCCGGAAGGATCTCGTCCTGCGAATACGTGAAGTGGATCTCCTCAGGGTTTTCCTCGGTAATGGTGTCGGTCATGAGAAGCGTCTGCCACTTAGGCTCTGTCTCACAGGCTACCTTATAGCGGTAAGGCCAGTCATAATTCTGGCCGATCTCGCTTATCTTGAACACCATCTCAAAGGACGTGGTGTCAGTGTAGCTGTCGCTCTCCTGATCCCAGTTGTCGCCAACCATGTAGACTTCCTCGACCATGTCGAAGAAATCGTCGATGTAATTAAGTTCCGTCTGCTCATAGTCGTAGACTTCGGCCAGGTCGTTGGCGTTCGTCAGAAGGAATACGTCACCTTTCTTCTCGAACTCCAGCGTGATCTCCACCTCGACTTTGTCGGAGATGCCCTTGAGGTACGACTCAAATTCGTTGACGCTCAGGAACTGGTCCCTGGTCTTAAATATCTTCTGGTAATCCTTATACTCGAAAACAACATCAACGCTGCAACTCCTGCCGGATCTGTCCGCTTCAAAACTGTCTTCGTCGATCTCGCTCGTGATCGTTCCGGCGATCAGGTTCTCGACTTTCTTCTTCTTGTCATCTTTGTTCTCCTTCTTCTTTTTGGACGACTCGTCATCTTCCTTTTCTTCGATGACCGGCATAGCTTCCCTGAGGGTGTTCGCCTTGCCTTTGCAGTCTTCTTCTATGCCCTCCATGTCGCACTTTGCTAGCCTGTAGGTGATGTCCTCGATCGTGCTGAAGATCTCATCTTTGTCGACCTCTTTGGATCTGTCGCATGCAACTGCCGACAGCAAAAAGGCACACGCTAAAACCGCTGCCAAAATCTTTCTTTTCATTATGTATCCTCTCCTTACGTCCAAATTCCTTATCCCTTATTCCGTTTTGGACATGAACATTATAGCACTTAAAACGACCCGCGAACACTTAAGTTCACGGGCCGTAAAAAATCAGACTGTTCCGTTATAGCCGCGGACGAAGAAGTAATCGTCGCCTTCCATGTACTTTGTCTTCGTGAAGCCGTTTTTCTCGTAGAATCTCATCGCGTCCTCGTTGTCCTCCTGGACCTCGAGAAGGATCGGGCGCTCGCCGTACTCTTCGTAAACGCGTCTGATCGTCTCTTCGATGATCCTGGAGCCGTAGCCTTTGCTGCGGTGATTTTTGTCCAGCACGAAGAACATGATCCTGTAGAACGGGATGTCCTCGAACTGCTCCGGGTCGGTGTCGCAGAAGATGCCCTCGCCCATCATGATCGTGCCGATATACTTGCCGTTCGTGCTGATCAGGAAAGCGTGGCCGATGAGGTCATATTCCGCGCCGAATTTCAGTGTGTTGATCAGTGTCGGAACATCCTCGACCGTGCTGTAGGGAATGTCCGATCTGTCGATCTCGTACGCCTTCTCGGCGTTGTCAAAGGTCATCTTCTCGAAGACCAATTCGTCTTGTGTCATATATTGATTCCTCCGAACTCATACTGTTCCGATGTAAGCGACCGATCTGTTTGCCATGGTTAAGATCTTCCTCTTTGCAAATACAATTGCTTCATTGTATCACAGGAAAAAGATCAGTATGCTATTCCCTTGTAACTCTTCGGAAGATCGTTGTAGATCTTGTCGATCAGTTTGTCGTAATGATCACATGCGGAAGGAAATATCTGACGGTTCACGTCGTAATCTCTTCCGAGCACGACGGTGTCAAAACTGTCCGCGAAAAACTCCGCTTGAACATTTGAACTCATGCTTCCGAAATAATACCAGTAATCGAACTTTTCGAGGCGTTTGATGATATCCTTTTCACTTTTTATGGACTTATCATAGATAGCGAACTTCTCATAGTGTCCGGAAGTATTTCCGCCAATCTGATTGTTGGTAATACCGCCTACACCGTCCGAAGAAGGAGCGTATTCAGCGCCTTTTCCGATCGGGCCATGTCCGTTGATCACCGGGATCACATTGATTTTCTTATTCGGATCTTCATCTCCGATATAATCATAGGACGTATAGCCGTAGTGCTGTCTTATGATATCGAACATGTACTTTTGCTCGTCATTCCAATTCGGAAGATACTTATCCCACGGATCTCCTGGCGCAGGTTGAACATTTACGTTTTTTGGACTGACGATAAAATTGATAACTTCATCTTTTTGATCCTGTGTAAGTTTCAGTCCGTATCCGTTTGCGACATTGTTCATGTTATCTATCAGATCCGCTTTCATGATCTCATTTAATCCCTCTGTGGAATCACCGAATCCGCCTGACAAGTCATCGATACAGTGTCCCATCTCATGGAAGAACGCAGCGCAGATTTCAGGATAAAAGTATTTACCGTTGAGCTTATAATCATAATCATCGGTCAACATTATCGAGATGCTGTTTGTCAGACAATTATACACGCCTGACTCGTCATACCTGTTTATATGCGTCTTCCCCAGGTAATAGATCAGGATATCCCTGTACTTCGGATCTGTCGTATACGTTATGAATCTGACCAGCGTGATATTACGGTTGATCACATCTATATCCTCCATAGGATTCGGGTCAACCGGAGAGAAAAATCCGTCCATCCTCATCTTCGCCAGAGGATTCAGTATCTCGAAAACATCCACACAATTTTGTACTCTCTGCCTGTCAACCTCTCTTAAGTCATTCACTCCGTCCATCCTGTGAAGGACATAATGATCGTATATCTTTTCCAGCCTGTCATAATCCTCCCGCAAAAGATCGTTGCCGCTTCCTTCCCACTCCTGGATATAATCGACGTAGTTCTTCACCGCGACCTCATTTACGTGATCATTCTCGATCTCAGTGTCGATTACGAACGTCCAGAATTTCGAAGCTTTTTCCTTGGCTTTTGCGGCATCGATCCCGGCTGATCTTATGTCGTCTTCTGTGATGGTCTTGCCGGAATATTCGCCCACGCCCTTGAGCATGCGGCTGAGCTTAATAAGCGCTGCCGTCGACTCGGAAACAGTGTCGTTTATCGTTTCCGTCATTTCGACGATCGACTCTGAGATCTCATCCGTCTCACCGTAAAAGGCGCAGAGGACTTCCTCGAGTCTTGTTAGTTTGCTCTTGATCTGCGCAACGTGGAAGGATGCTTTTCTCGCCACTTCGATATCGTGATTTTTGAGGCCGTATCTTTTCGGGCTGACCTCGATGTTGTTTATCGGTATGCAGTAGCTCGGCGAGTCGGCCGACTCGCGAACGGCATTGATCGATGCCTTTAATTCCTGCTTATAATCTTCTCCGTAGTATCTCATTTTAGTCCCTCATTTTTTTCGAGTATTATCATCTTCGACCTGATCAAAAAGACCCGATGCCGAATGCATGTAGATACTCGTTGATGAATACAGCTCATTGATGCTGTCACAGTACTTGTCGAAAGCCATGATGCAGCTGTTGATCCTGCTTATTGCCTTTCCTCTCGATCTCGAAAACGTCGGTGTCTTGCCATCTAACCTGTTCGCGCTCATGGCAGTTTCAAAATCCGCGATGCCCTGTTTGAGTTCTGTTCTGTGAATATCTTTCATGACGGTCAGTCCTCCAAAACAGATTCGGATATCCTGTTCTCTTTGAGCAGGATGTCGTTATTGATGATCTCGATGAGACTGTCGATCATCGAATCGACATCTTCCATTGTCGCGGAAATGGTTGAGACTTCTCTTATGAGAGAATCGATGACCTTGTGGGCCGAAGAATCGTCCTTGGCTCCGAAGCCCTCGGAACTTATCGTTCCCAGAGTCTCGAGATAAGAGTCCATTGCTTCTTTGGCCATGCGTCCTTTGCTCGGAGTAAGTTCGGTGTAATTGAAGATCTCGTCTTCATCAAGTCTTGTTATGTTACTCATTTCATTCTTCTCCTTTTTAGTAAACTATCCACCTTATGGTGTTCATTACCTGCTCGTAATCACTGTCATAAACAGGGTCTGAAACGAAGCCCTGTATCTTTTGTGTCGCAGCCGAGACAATAGGAGAAGAAGCGTCGATCGATGACATGTTGGATCTTAATGATGATATGTCGTCATCGTAATAACCCTTGCTTCGTTGTGTTGCCTGAAGCAAAGCTTTCAGTTGGTTTTTGTCTCTGATCTTTTCCAACTCCAGATCATTTTCTTCAGTAGTCATATCTATCCCTTCCCAATAAATGCGTACTCAAAGAATAACGGATGTTTTCGCGAAGAAAACAAAGCGTCATTTCAGAAAGAACGATGCATTTTAAAAATTCAATTGCAGTATGAAAAAAATCGGATACCTCTAAGGTAAAAACAACTCAAATCATACTCCCTTATCCGATACCTATTATGTCACCGGAAGGACAATATGTAAATAAACAAACTGTAAACGATTGAGGCGGAAATGTTAACTGCGGATCAAGTAACGACGCGGTTCTTGCCGTTGTTCTTGCCGAAGTAGAGCTTCTCGTCGGCGGCCACGATCCACTTGTCGAGAGTCTTATCCTTGTCCTTTTTCTCGACGCCCGCGGTGAGCGTGACCTTGATGGTCTTGCCCTCGAATTCGATATTAAGCTGCTCCACGGCCGCGCGGACTTTCTCGATCAGAGAAGGGTCATCTTTGGTCAGGATCAGGAACTCCTCGCCGCCCCTCCGTCCTATTCCATTATACACCCCCCTCTTATGTTATAATGCGTAATCATAATTTACTGAGGGTGGAACAATGGGACGACTTAAAAAGACAATATCATTCACACTGATCATACTGATGCTCATCACCTGTCTTACAGGCTGCGACCTAAGCAAGATCATCGCCAAAAGGAGAGCCGTGAAAGTCATGGATGCTCTCGTCACCCTTAACTCGAAAAAGATCAAGGTCACAGGCAACTACTCCGAAGAAGTTTTGGAAGTCTCGAAAACACTCAAGGACAACTCCTACATGAAAGTCCTTCTTCCGCGTCTTTCCTACGAAGTCGACGAAGAAAACATCACGACCGAAGACGGCGTCACCTACTGCGACGTCAATGTTAAGCTACCCGATTATGAGGACGCATACCTTCGCTGCGGCGCTGACGTTTTCATGTATGCAGAAGAGATAAAGAGCCAGGACGAATCCGACTACATCACGGTCCCTGTTACCCTGGCTTTCAAAGACAAAAAACTCGTCAACGCCGATGACGTTTTCTCCGACATGTACTCTTCCATGATCTTCATGTTCGAGCCGTCCTCAAGCTACACCGGCAAGCTCCCGATCATCTACGAAGACGACTACATCAAGCTCAAGTTCCTCCGCCTGGACTCTCTCGGCGCCCACTTCCTCATCAAGAACTACACTGACGACGAGCTCATCTTCATGCCTCAGGACATCTCCATCAACGGCCGCAGCTACTGCGACATCGACTGCTACTGCCACATCAAATCCGGCGAGGTCGGCGAAGCTACCTGCAAAATCGACATAGACTCCGCCCAGGATGTCGGCACCATCGCAGGTCACTTCCACATAAGCTCATCTGACTTCAAGTTTAAATACTATTTCACTCTCGAAAAAACTGTCATCGACGACAAAGTTAAGTTCGACGCTCCGTCCCTTGACGGCACTCTCATCTACGAGGACGAAAACGTAAAGCTCGCCTACAAAGAAACAACTACCGACCACATCATCTTCGACGCCGAAAACCTCACCGAAAACAACATACGTATCGGCATCGATACTCTGGCTCTTAACGGCAAGAACATCGACGGTCTTTCCGTCCTCGACTTCCAATACGTTGCACCTTTATCCGTCGGCGAGATCAAGTTCGATCTCCCATACGGCGCTGTCTCCGACACAGGCATCGCCACGGTCGTCGGCAAGTTCAGGATGTACACTTTCGATAACCAAACACAAAAAGATGAATCATCAACTTTCAATGTCGACAGCGGGATCCTCGATGACAGCATCGTTGTCGAGACCGGATCTGACGGATTTGCAGTCTACGAAGACAGCAACGTAAAGATCTACTACAAAGAGATCTCATCCGATGGTGTTGTCTTTGACATAGAAAACCTTACCGATTACGAGATGACTCTTGTTGCAGAAGCCGTGTCAATAAACAAACAGAGCTTTGCCCTGACACTGTGCGGAGACACCTACGCATCTCACAGTCTCGGAACCCTGGTCGCCGAATGTGATCTTGACCCTTCCACGCCTGTCGGCGAACTCTCCGCTTTCTTCCGTTACAGTTACAAGACCGATAGCGGAACCGAGAGCCAGCGTTTTCCACTCGATACTGTCATCATAGACAGCAATGTGGCAGTCGTTCCTCCGACACCTGAAGGACCTCTTGTCTACGAGGACAAGAATGTAAAGATCTACTATAACGGAGTCGCAGAAAAAGGCCTTGCTTTTGATGTCGAGAACCTCTCAAATCTCCCACACTCGATCAACAGCGAGCAGTTCTTTATCAACTTCAAAGAGTATACCGAGGAGGAAATCTTGATAAGCGGCGTGGTCGCACCACACAGCACCGGCACACTTGTTCTCGTTCTCGAAGTTCCCGAAGATGATATCAAAGTCATCAGCGGAACACTCCATATCGTAGACAATACCAACTTCTCCTCATACAATGCTGAGATCACGGAAACTAAATTTGAATAAGGACGGTCACCTTTTTCCGGTCTTGATAAAGCGGATCAATTCTTCCACATCGTCGAAGTCATCATAATCACCGATTATGCCTTCGCGATGATAAACGACGCCGTTTTTCTCATTGCGTTCAAGGCAGTCCAGAAGTTCTGCCTCGCCGTATCTTTTTACAAATAAGGTGAAACCACAAGGCTTGATCTTGGAAAGCATGCCTTTGGTGCATTCTTCTTCGCACTCATAGCAGTGACCTATTCCCTTCTCCATGGAACAAGGTCTGTTCTGACAAAAAGCCGTGCCCGGACAATCGCCGGAATTACATCCTCCGCAGTGGTCGTTTTCACTGCAAAGGCAGCAGGCTAATCCGCAACGTGCAATACCAAGTTCTCTCTTCATTTTCTGTTCTCCTTATGGCTGTCCTGATACTCTGATTATAGCAGTTTTTTTCGAGAAGAAAAAAGGGATGTATGACCATCCCTTAAGTATTATGCGACTTTTGCGGCCTTCTTTTTCTTGATCATTGTGATGACGAATACAACGATGGTTACGAAGATGAATCCTGCTGTGTAGTTGATGAAAACGTCTCTGTAGGCGGATCTTGCGAGCTCGACCGTGAGGCCTCTTAAGAATACGTAAAGGAAAACCAAAAGAAGTGTCGGTACGTAAACGGCTGCAACTTTGATCCAGAAGTTATTGATCTTGAGATATCTGATGAGCGCGAAGGCGATAACTGCGATAAGTACCAGGACTGCTCTGTCAAGTTCGTGCCAGTTTCCTGACGGATCTTCGAATGTGCCCTTGGCAAGGTAGATGATGCTGTTCGTGATCGTTGCGAGTGTGTAAAGCAGGCAGTACAAAAATACCGGTGTCTTCAAGTAGTTGTTCCAAATCTTTCTCATTTTCTTGTCCTCCAAGTGTCTGTCGTTTTTGTTCATGATCAGACTATAGCCCTGCTTTCGGGGGCATTCAACAGAACTTGTATCAAGTTGCACTTGGGGATGTTCAAGTTGCTATTGACGTGAGTTACCCGGCGGTGTTCTATGGGATTCCGAAGGGTTTAAGCATGTTGTCTGCAACCTTAGGTTGGAAAAATTATTTTCCAGAAAAAGAAATCCAACCTTAAGTTGTGAATAACAAAAGGGAAAGCAAGGGTACAGATCAGAAATCCAACCTTACGTTTCTTATGTTCATTCCGTGATCATTCCCTGTCTTCAAGATCGGGTGTAATCAGGACCTAAGGTTGGAAAAATATCTCCTGGTTTTTTTGTATGCACCTTAAGGTTGGAAAAATAAATCTGTCGAATAATAAATCCAACCTTATGTTGCAAGTAAGTAGGTGAAATGCAAGATCAATAAGATAAAATCCAACCCTTAGTTGTCTAATATTCTTTTGGGTTCCATCATGACTTTCAAAACAGGAAATAGATGTTACC
>CAMYXL010000055.1 GCA_947303255.1 uncultured Clostridia bacterium
TAAGAACATGGCCGATATGTGGCTTTCCATTTGCCGTTGGAGGGCCGTCATAGAGAGTAAAAGTCGGTGCGCCGTCCTTAGCAGGTCTGATCGACTTCTTGTAAACATCGTTTTGCTTCCAGAACTCGAGAACTTCCTGCTCGCGCTCCTTGAACTTCATGTCGGTAGATACTTTCTTATACATATCTCTGCCACCTTTATATTTAATAATTTATAAACTTATCTTAATTGTCAGAATACAAGGCAATAAAAAACGCCTCAAGTCCACCTTGGACATTGAGACGGCTAAAACCGCGGTACCACTCAATTTGCGAAGTTATCCCCCGCCACTCACAGATTCTGACAAATCCTTCGCCTTAACGCAGCAACTACGGACACAGTCTACTCAGTTCAACACTATTCGGTGTGCCAGCTCGGAAGCGATAATCCCATGGTGTTTTGTAATCTCAACTCTCAGCAAACGTCGATTCTCTGTACAAACAAAAGCACCGGACCTTCTTCGTCACAGCTTTAAATATATCGGTAGAATAAACAATCTTTATTATAAAGTCAATAGTAAAGGTTTCTAAACGCTTGTATCACAGCGACAGAAATTGCATACAAAATTTCTTTGGTTTTTATTGCATTTTTATACTTTACGAATAAAAGATTTGCTTTATAATGGTTGACAGTGATATTTCAGACAAAGACCAACGGAGGTTCACATGATCGGCTTGATGCACCCACATCTTAATAGCGACATGACAGTGATTACTCATTCTTCCCCTTGCGGAAGCGGTTTTTGTTTTTATTCTTTGTGAAGTCAGTATTTTGTACTGGCTTTTTTGTTAGCAAAAAAAGAAGTGAGTGGAGGTTAACATCAATGGGTAAAAGAGAAGACATCAAGAAAGTATTGATCATCGGTTCCGGCCCGATCATCATCGGTCAGGCATGTGAGTTCGACTATTCCGGTACTCAGGCATGTAAGGCGTTAAGACAGCTTGGTTATCAGATCGTCCTCGTAAACTCAAATCCGGCTACTATCATGACGGATCCTGAGATCGCAGACATCACATATATCGAGCCTTTGAATCTTAAGAGGCTTTCACAGATCATCGAGAAGGAGCGTCCTGACGCTATCCTCCCTAACCTTGGCGGTCAGTCCGGTTTGAACCTTTGTGCTGAACTTAACAAGGCAGGCGTGCTCGACAAGTACGGCGTTAAGGTAATCGGTGTTCAGGTAGACGCTATCGAGCGTGGTGAGGACCGTATCGAATTTAAGAAGACAATGGACAAGCTCGGTATCGAGATGGCACGAAGCGAAGTTGCTTACTCTGTTGACGAGGCTCTCGCAATCGCTGACAAGCTCGGCTACCCTGTAGTTTTGAGACCTGCTTACACCATGGGTGGTGCAGGCGGCGGCCTCGTATATAACACAGAAGAACTTAAGACAGTTTGCGCTAGAGGTCTTCAGGCAAGCTTGGTTGGCCAGGTTCTCGTAGAAGAGTCCATCCTCGGATGGGAAGAGCTCGAGCTCGAGGTCGTTAGAGATGCAAAGGGTCAGATGATTACAGTTTGCTTTATCGAAAACATTGACCCACTCGGCGTTCACACAGGTGACTCTTTCTGCTCTGCTCCAATGCTCACTATCTCTGAAGAACTCCAGAAGAGACTTCAGCAGCAGGCATATAGTATCGTAAATGAAGTTCAGGTTATCGGTGGCACAAACGTACAGTTCGCTCACGATCCTGTTTCCGACAGAGTCGTAGTTATCGAGATCAACCCAAGAACATCCAGATCTTCCGCTCTTGCTTCCAAGGCAACAGGCTTCCCTATCGCTCTTGTTTCCGCAATGCTCGCTTCCGGACTCACACTTGATGAGATCCCTTGCGGTGTAAACGGAACACTTGATAAGTATGTACCTGGCGGAGACTACGTAGTAATCAAGTTCGCCAGATGGGCATTCGAGAAGTTCAAGGATTCCCAGGACAAGCTCGGTACACAGATGAGAGCTGTCGGCGAAGTTATGAGTATCGGTAAGACATATAAGGAAGCTTTCCAGAAGGCTATCAGATCCTTGGAGATCGGCCGTTACGGTTTGGGCTTCGCTAAGAACTTCAACGAGATGAGCAAGTCTGAGCTTCTCGAGCACCTCGCTTATGCAACATCCGAGAGACAGTTCATCATGTATGAGGCTCTCCGTAAGGGTGCTACAGTAGATGAACTCTTCGAACTTACAAAGATCAAGCACTACTTCATCGAGCAGATGAAAGAGCTCGTTGAGGAAGAAGAGGCTCTTCTTAAGCTCAAGGGTTCAGTTCCTTCAAAGGATATCCTCGAGCAGGCTAAGAAGGACGGTTTCTCTGACCGTTACCTCGCTAAGCTCCTTGATGTATCTGAGGAAAACATCAGAAACACAAGAATCTCCTACGGTATCGAAGAAGCTTGGGAGCCTGTACACGTAAGCGGTACAAAGGACAGCGCATACTACTACTCCACATATAACGCACCCGATAAGACAACTACATCCGAGAACAAGAAGATCATGATCTTGGGTGGCGGTCCTAACAGAATCGGTCAGGGTATCGAGTTCGACTATTGCTGCGTACATGCTGCATTCGCCCTTAAGGAAATGGGCTTCGAGACAATCATCGTTAACTGTAACCCTGAGACAGTTTCCACAGACTACGATACATCTGATAAGCTCTACTTCGAGCCACTTACACTCGAGGATGTTTTGAGCATCTACAATAAAGAGAAGCCTTTGGGAGTTATCGCACAGTTCGGTGGTCAGACACCTTTGAACCTTGCTAACGACCTTAAGAAGAACGGCGTTAAGATCCTCGGTACATCACCTGAGGTTATCGATATGGCTGAGGACCGTGACCTCTTCCGTGCAATGATGGAGAAGCTCGAGATCCCTATGCCAGAGGCTGGTATGGCTGTTAACGTTGAGGAAGCTTTGGCAATCGCTGATAAGATCGGCTACCCTGTAATGGTTCGTCCTTCTTACGTTCTCGGCGGACGCGGAATGGAAGTTGTTAACGAGCCTGAGTCACTTAAGACATACATGGCGGCTGCAGTCGGTGTTACACCTGACCGTCCTATCCTTATCGACAGATTCCTCCGTCATGCTACGGAGTGCGAGGCTGATGCTATCGCAGACGGAAAGCACGCTTATGTTCCTGCAGTTATGGAGCACATCGAGCTTGCAGGCGTTCACTCCGGTGACTCTGCTTGTATCCTTCCTTCCAAGAACATCCCTGCTGATCTTGTTAATACCATCAAGGATTACACAAGAAAGATCGCTGAGGAGATGGGCGTTGAAGGTCTCATGAACATGCAGTACGCTATCGAGAACGGTAAGGTTTATGTTCTCGAGGCTAACCCACGTGCTTCACGTACAGTACCGCTCGTATCCAAGGTATGTAACGTTAAGATGGTTAAACTTGCTACTCAGATCATGACTCGTGAGCTCACAGGTGCTTCTTCACCTATCGAAGGCAAGAAGGAAGTTCATCCTAAGTACTATGGTGTTAAGGAAGCTGTCTTCCCGTTCAACATGTTCCAGGAAGTTGACCCTGTTCTCGGACCTGAGATGAGATCTACAGGTGAGGTTCTCGGTCTTTCCACAGACGTCGGAGAAGCTTACTTCAAGGCTCAGGAAGCTACACAGACAAAGCTTCCTACAGAAGGAACAGTTCTCTTCACTGTATCCAGCAAGGATAAGCCGGAGCTCGTACCGATTGCCAAGAAGTTCGAGGAGTGCGGATTCAACATCGTTGCTACAGGAAGCACACATGAACTTCTCATTAATAACGGAATCAAGTCCACAAGGATCAACAAGATGCAGGAAGGCCGTCCAAATATCGTAGACGCTATCATGAACGGCAAGATCCAGCTCATCATCAACACACCTGCTTCAACAACAGATGAGAAACTCTTTGATGACAGCTATGTAAGAAAGACTGCTATCAAGGCTCGTGTTCCTTACATCACAACAATGGCTGCTGCTAAAGCTGCTGCTGACGGTATCTACACTGTTATCAAGGAAGGCGAGATCGGAGTTATGTCACTCCAGGATATCCACGCTTGCATCGAATAATCTAATATTTCAGAGCAAAACAAAGACGGGGGTCTCAAATGAGACTCCCGTCTTTTTATTTATTCTTCGTCTTCGTCCATGTCGTCCAATTCTTTTTTTCTGATTACGAACAGTTCATTATATAATTCTTCAAACTCCTCTCCGAAATCGAACTTCTCCTGTTCGTTGATCTCTTTTACCTCACTAATGATCTTCTCCCAAACCTCATCAGTTGGCTCAAGATTGTCTCTTTCTCTTACAAGACGCTCCAATGATGACTGGTATTTGAGTTCGGCCTGTTTCCTTAGGCGGATAATGCTGTTTGCAAAATCCAGAACTGCAAGATAAGAATCCTCATACAATGACAGTTCAAACTCATCCAACTCTGCGATCTCATCATCAGTCATCTTGGAATACTTCTCAAGGTCTTCCATGTTCTCGTCAAACAACTTCTTCTGTTCTAAATGTTTTGGTTTAGAGAAATTCTTCATTTTCTCACGATGCCTCTCGATGATTGCTTCCTTTGTGGTTTTGTCCTTCAGGGGCCAATACTTGTCAGCATGGAGAAACTCTTCCTGTAGCAAGTAGTAGTTTGACTTCTTGAGCTCTTCTTCTCCCTTATTCTCCATCCAATAGAGAAGTGCTTCAATGTTTTCCTTTGTAATATGCATTTCCATTTGATCTACCTCCGTTTGATTCCAAAAGTTCTCAAAGTTCCTGCCTTCCAAGGGCTTTACTGGTTTCACCTCACTTAATTCAATTGTCAAGTTTCATAACCGTGGCTATGTTATATAACAACTTGTATTTCACGCGGTGTGCTGTCAGCACACAAAAAAGCCGTCTTCTTTTTGCGCGAAAACGGCTTATTATACCTCATATGAATTATTATTTGAATAGCATCCAGGGCATTTCTTCTCTTATATCGAGTTTAAACTCCAGATGTTCCTTGGAAGTAGGATGATCAAACCCCAGGACAAACGATTCCAGAGCGATGTCTCCTTTGTAAAGACCGCTGCCGTATCTGGCATCTCCCAAAAGCGGATGACCAATATGATCGAGCTGTGTGCGAATCTGATGAGATCTTCCCGTATGAAGATCTATCTCGACAAGCGAAACGGCTTTGCCCTTATACTCCCCTGTTGCGACAACATTATATGAGAGCTTAACGGGCTTTGCGTCCTTTGGTGCTTTTCCCTCATCGAAGATCCTGGTATTGTTGGTTTTCGAGTCCTTTAAAGCATAATGCGTAAGTGTTCCGGACGTTTCTTTGAACGTTCCCTCAACTACTGCGCGGTAACGCTTTGTGATCTTACGCTCGCGGATCTGTTCACTGATCCTTGAAGCGCACTTGCTTGTTTTCGCGAAGACCATAAGGCCTGAGACAGGTCTGTCGAGGCGGTGTAACAAGCCAAGAAATACTGCGCCCGGCTTATTGTACTTCTCTTTAATGTATTCCTTCAAAAGAGTAAGCATATCAGGCGAATCTGAACCGTCAGCCTGGGAAAGCACTCCGGCAGGCTTAACGGCAACAATAAGATGATTGTCTTCGAAAACGATAGTCAGATCTTTATAGGTCATAGATATGTACCGGGAGTCCAACGCGCCGTAGCTCCGCATGGAAGATGAATTCCCATCTGACTTATAGGAAGGCAAAGTTCCTGTGCATCAACGGAACCGCCGTGTTTTTGAGCAACACCCAAAGCTAAGACATCACCTGATGCCTGAGCTGTTATCTCGGATGCATATGAGCTTATGATAAAGAACAAAGGATCATCTGAAAGGAGCTGTTCACACTTTGTAACGAGATCATAAAGAGCATCCTCGAGTTTCCATAATTCACCTTTCGGTCCTCTTCCGTATGCAGGCGGATCCATGATGATACCGTCATACTTACGGCCTCTTCTGATCTCACGATCAACAAAACTCATGCAGTCCTCAGCGATAAAACGGACGTACTTATCCGCATAACCTGATTCCTTAAGATTCTCCTTAGCACGGGCTATCATGCCCTTGGAAGCATCAACATGAACTGTCTCATCTGCACCGTGAGCTGCTGATGCGATCGTCGCACCGCCTGTATAAGCAAACAGATTAAGGATCTTGATGTCCTTCTTACCCTGTTTCTTGGCATTCTCGATGAGATTACCGCAGTAATCCCAGTTTGCAGCCTGTTCAGGGAAAAGACCTGTGTGCTTAAATGAAGTTGGTTCGATAATGAATGTCAGTTCCTTACCAAGCGAATTATATTTGATCTTCCAATTGGAAGGCATTGGCTTGATCTTTGTCCAGGAACCGCCGCCGGTCTGACTTCTGTTATATATAGCATGTGGCTTAGGCCATTCACAGAGAATCGGCCATACAGATTGAGGATCAGGTCTTCTGAGATACACATCACCCCAACGCTCGTATTTCTCGCCGCCTCCGGCGTAGATAACTTCAAAATCTTCCCAATTATCAGCAGAAAACACTATATGCTCCTCCGTTAATTAACTTCAAGCGGTTCTTCAGTCTTTGCGTAAACTTCGTCATTCCACCTGAGTTCGATAGTGTAGTTTCCGCCGGAGAATGAGCTGACGCCAACAAAATCCGCGGAAAAATCAACAACTACAATAACGGAATCTCTTATCTCAACATCTGTCGAAGTCATTTCCTTACCATCTTCATCCAGAAGGACAGCCTCAAACCTGAGGTTTACCGGTGTATTAAAATAGAATGCGCACTGTAAAGCGACGGGATCAGTCAGCTTATTAAGATGCAACGGAGTCGAGAACATCGGATCATACCACAATGCCTCAACATAGACATTTTCGAAAGACTCACTGGTCAGATTGACAGGGAAACCATCATCATCACAGATATTCAAAGTTGAATATCCTGCTGTCGTAATATCGACTATTTCCTGAAGATCACTGAATTTCCACGCCTTGCCGTCTTTTTCCATATGAAGGACCAAGGTCTTCTTCTTTGTCTTCAAATCATCGATCTCTGATTTTAATTCACTTATGGTGTGATATTCCGTTGCTTCGAACTTATCGCTCAGATCTTTATAGGAAATCTTGACCGTACAGTCAGCGCTTTTGTTATCTTCACCCAGCTCGAGCTCGGCAATCTTCATCTTACATATATAAGCGGAATCAAAGACCTCCTGCTGTTCATCTGACAGTTCAGGAAGCTTGATCTTCTTCAAAGAGTTTTCGGACATAACAGTCAATGGATTCGTGGATAAATCTTCCACGAACCCATAAACGTAATCTTCAAGTCTTTCGAATTGACGCTCTCTGATATATTCCGTACAACCAGATGATACGATCATCATTGTCGCAACCAGAACAACAGAGAGTGTCATTCTGAAAAAATGTCTAATACTTTTCTTGTCTATCATTTAACTTCTACAGTTGATTTAACGATCAATTTGCCGTCCTTATCAAGACACTCAACAGTGTAATTACCCTCAAATTTCTCGAGTCCGCACTCATCCGGCTCAACATAGCATACAAGGAAAGTCTGGCTTCCCGTTACACTATCTATCATAAGAGTATTGCCGTCTGCATCATAGAAGTAGTAGTCGAAATCCATATCTACGTTGTAATCCTGAACGAAGATATTAAACTCAAGATAATTTTCTTCAGCACAGTACCAGTCAACAAAATAAACGTTGCTTACCTGATCAGAATCACCAAACTCTTCTTCAATAATGTTATAACCGAAATCCTTATAGGAAGAAGAACATGTGTAGGATTCGATCATTTCATCATTCTCATCGAAAAGACGGAATTCAAAATCATGATTACCGAAATAACCCTTACCATCTACATAATCCGGGAAGTCCTTAGCACTGATGCTGCAGATAACAAGACCTTCACCATCTTCTACGATCGTATAAACGTAAGCCCAGCAGATATACTCGCCGTCGATATAAACTTCATAAACGATATCATCACTCCAGCTATCGCTTACTGCATCCGGATCGATAACTACATCAAGTTCAACCATACCTGCATTAGGGAATACATATTTGCTGTCGTTCTTGTGCTTATTACCGCAATCATACCAGTAATAATCACCTGTCATAGCGCCTCTGTAATCACCGTCAAAATCAGCTGCAGCAGTTGTTGTTGCCTCTGTTGTTGTTTCGGTAGTTGTAGGATCTGTCTCAATTACAGGCTCAGAAAGATAGTCAATATAATCGAAGTCGCTCCATGTACAAATAGACTTAAGAGCCTTGGATGCATTGGAAACCTTCCAATCGTCATCGTCGTTCTCGAGTTCAAGCTTAACTTCTACATCAGTGGTCTTGTCGCTGTCTTCAATAGCATCTACCATATCATCAGCATCATAATACTCACCGTTCTTAAGGATCTTTTCGTAATCAGCCATTGTGAAAGTAACAGTTACTTCTGCACCGTCTTCGTCACCGTCAACGGAATCTTCATCAACTGTATACTCCATGCTGTCCAAAACTGCTCCGAAGATATTCTTCTCATCTTTGTCATAGTCACTTCCGACTACGAGTTCATCAAATACGTCTGCAGCCTTCTTATCTGAAGAAACCTCTTCAAAACCGTCTGCATCAGCCTTTGTGATCGCCTTCGCAAAATTCTCTGCAACCTCGACTATTTCATCCTCATCAAAGTCGCCCTTCTTTGATTTCTTTTTGCTGTCTGTCTGAAATGCGCTACATCCGAACAAAGATGCTGCCATTGTCAAAACCAGAACAATACTGATAGTCTTTTTCATTTTTCCACTCCTTACTTAAAATCTGATAATATCATTTTTCCATCAGAATCATAAACAATAATACATTCTACAGGAGCCAAGCTGTCAACACCTGCTTCGTCTGCTTCAACCGAAAGTTCAATGTAAGAACTCGAACTTTTAGCCGTAAAAGTATCACTAGTATAGACCAAACCGTCACTGTCATACAATTCGAAATAGAGATCATAATCAGAGTTGGACGGCAGATCATACCAAATATCATACTCAATAAAATCACTGGAGGTTGTATACCATCCGGAAGAAATGTAGTAATCGTAGAAATCACTGTCTCCGAATACAACAGTATTACTTGACATTGAAGAACCGGAACCCGAACTTGAACTGGAAGACTTTGTTACATCACAGGATTCACGCCAGAATTCGTTGTCATTAAAGTCATAACAAACGAAAGTATAAGTTCCGGAATCAAGATATTCTCCATTATTAAGAAGATAACCATTATAAAGGGCATAGTACGTATTGCCGTAGAATGAATCTTCTACAAACTCACCCTGATAAAGAGGTTCGGTATCGTTATTGAAGAAAACCTCATAATAACAGTCCTTAGCCAGATCCTTACCGTCAGTCTTAACGTCAAACTCGATATAGATTACGTTTTCGAACTGATTGCCTGAACCTGAGTCGTAGTCATGAGCCCAACTGGTCTTTGTAACGAAGTTGGAATAGTCTACGCAGAAGTCATAGTGGAAATCTTTCCATGTGAAAAGGTCAACGAAGATCTTTTCATAATCAGCCAATTCCCAATGTCTTCTGTCCATAACAAAAGTAATATGGACCCTCTTCTCGACTGTTTGGTCATAATCCTTAAGAAGTTTGTAGTATTCCTTTGCATCCTCTGCCTTTCCTGATTTGAAAAGACCAAGATAGTCGACATGCTTAAAGTATACGTCGATCTCTCCTTCTTTTCTGGCATGGGAAGCAAAAGCTGAATTGTAGTCAATCTCGTAAGTAAGCGTACTTCTGATATAGTCACTTATCTTCTTCTGAGATTTGTCCCACATGTCGTTGTCATAGAAAACATCGAGTTTATCTTCGACATCTCTGTCCTTATCCTTATCAAGGACAGAGTTTTCCTCGAAAAACTCATAGTCTCCAGCTATGACGCTGTCGCAGACTTCAGCCGTGAATTCCCTTACTTCATCGTCTGCAGTCTCCGTGATGCCCGCGCAAGCTGTCAAAGAAGCAAGCATAGCAACGAGCAATAGAAATGCTATGTATCTAACCTTCATCAATATTCTCCTTGTTATTATAATAACAGAGATATTATATCATTTATTTTTTTAAAAGAAATATTAAGCTCTGTTTTGCCCCAAAGTGCTTGAAAATACGCGAATTGTGAAAATTTTAAGTCAACTCTAATTCGATTTTGAGAATTATTTCACATTTTTTAAGTGATATTTTTCACATTTAAGATATAATAAAAATAATTGGGTTTAATTCTTATGCTGCAAATGGAGGAAATGAAATATGTCACAGACACCACATATTTTGATTTGCGATGATGATCCGGTAGTACACGAATCATTGGCATTATACTTTGAAAACGAGCATTTTACACATTCAGATGCATATGACGGAAGAGAAGGACTTGCCATGGTTGCTGAAAACAAGCCTGATCTTATCCTTCTCGATGTTATGATGCCTGAGCTTACAGGTCTTGAGGTTTGTAAAGAGATCCGCAAGACTTTATCCACACCTATTATCATTCTTACAGCTAAGGGTGAAGAGATCGACCGAGTTGTTGGTCTTGAGATCGGTGCAGACGACTATATCGTTAAGCCATTCTCCCCTCGTGAGGTAATTGCCAGAATCAAAGCAGTCCTCAGAAGAAGCAATGAGCCTACAGAAGTTTCCAATATTCTCCGATTCGAAGGATTGGAGATCAACCTTGATAACTATCAGATCAAGGTGAATGGTGAGATCATACCTTGTACTCCGAAGGAAGTTGAAATCCTTCACCTTCTCGCATCCAATCAGGGTCAGGTTATGAGCCGTGATCAGATCCTTTTCAAGATCTGGGGTTATGACTTCTCAGGTGATCCTCGTACTGTTGATACACACATCAAGCGTATCAGACAGAAAGTATTCCTTGACGGAGCTCCTTGGAGCATCCAGACAGTATACAGCGTAGGTTATAAGTTTGAGGTTGTTTGATAATGTACAAAAGTGTGTTGCTTCGTAAAACCATCATCCTGTTGTTGGTTGCTTTGTTTGCATCCGCTTTGTTCACGACTTTTGCTTTTACCATTGCAGGTAAATCCGCTACATATCTTTCACAGACAGACAGATCCAAAGAGCAGATTAATTCTCTCGCGTCCTTTTTCAGTACTTATCCTGAACTGATCGATGATGAGAAGATTACAGATGCTCTTTTTTCTGATACTTCTATAACCGGAAACAGTGTTTTCCTTTTCTCAAAGGACGGAGAACTTATTTACTGCCCGACAAATCCTTCTGCAACTGATTCGAAGTATTTCGACGTTTATATTTCATATATCCGGGAAAAGATGCTCGATAAGGTCAGTTTGGAGAAAAACTACGATAGCATCACGATCGGTAAAAATCTTATCGACAAGACTTTTATTATCCAGCAGCCGGTTTACGTTAATGGAGAGATTCAGTATTACATCGTTTCTGTCTCTTCTATTTCCGAGAACAATCAGCTTGTTAATAAGTTCGTCAACGTTCTTTTGATATCAACTCTTTTTGTAGCATTCGGAATGCTCATTCCGGTTTATCTTGTTACAAGAAAGATCGTTGATCCGATCAACACGATCAGTAATATCACCAGAGAATATGCTGCAGGAGACTTCTCAGTACGTGCAAACGAGAATTACAAAGGAGAAGTCGGAGAGATTGCTAAATCATTCAACTACCTTGCAGACCAGCTCTCAAAATCTATTTCCGATCTTACGATCGAGAGAAACAGATTGAAAGAAGTATTTGATGTTATCACAGACGGAATCGTTGTTGTTGATTCGGATATTAAACCTATTGTCGTTAATAAGACAATGGATACCCTTTTCGATAAGGTTCAGAAGAAGAACCTGTTCACGGAAAAACTTCAGCTCATCCCGTTTGATGAAGTATGGGAAGCTTTTTCCAATGTTGTTCAGACTTCCGAGAATTACGACAACACCCTGGAAGGTCCTAACTATGCTTATCATGTTGCCATCTTCCCTAAGTATGATATAGACAACGTAACATGTATCGGCGCTACAGGATTCTTCCGAGATATTTCCGAAGAATTGAAACTTGAAAGAACCAGAAAAGATTACGTTGCAAACATCTCTCACGAGCTTCGTACTCCTCTTCAGACATTGCGCGGACTTATCGAGCCATTGTCTGACGGAATGGTAAAAAAGGAAGAAGACCGTATGCGTTATTACGGCATCATTCTCCATGAGACCATGAGACTTTCGAGACTTATCGATGACATGCTTGAGCTTTCAAAACTCCAGTCAAGAACACTCGCGTTTAAGACATTCCCGTTCGACTTGAATCAGCTTCTTATGGAAGTTGAGACTAAGTTTATGCCTGTTATGAAGGATGCTGATCTTACCTTCAAAGTATCGTTTAATACAGGTGAACTTCCTACTGTTATGGGTAACCCTGACCGAGTTGAGCAGATCCTTGTCATACTCATGGATAACGCCAAGAAATATACCCCGGCAGGCGGTTCTATAACAATTGCTGCTGAGTATCACGAAGATACTGATAAAGTTTTCGTATCAGTTATCGATACAGGACAAGGTATCCACGAATACGATATCAATCATATATTTGACAGATTCTTCAAGGCAGACCGTGCAAGAGGTAAAAAAGGCACGGGCTTAGGTCTTGCTATCGCCAAAGAGCTTCTCACCTACATGGGTGAAGACATAACTGTTGACAGTACTTACGGCGAAGGAACCACATTCACGTTCACTTTGAAGAGAGTCGGAGCTCAGAATACATGGTTCTAAACGATCAGGAAGAAATCAGGATCAACAAGTACATCTCATCATCAGGTTATTGTTCCAGAAGAGAAGCAGATAAGCTTATCGAAGATGGAAAAGTGACTATTGACGGTGTTGTTGCTGTTAACGGAAGCAAGGTGCTTCCGGGACAGACTGTACTCGTTGACGGAGAGCCTGTCGTTCCTACGGATGATCACCTTTACATCGCACTGAATAAGCCTTTGGGGATCACCTGTACAACTGATAAACGTGATAGAGACAACATCATTGATTTTCTCGGTTTTGAGGAGAGGATCTTCCCTATCGGACGATTAGATAAGAATTCTTCAGGTCTTATCCTTCTTACCAACGACGGTTCAATCGTTAATAAGTTGCTCCGCGCTGAACACGGTCACGAGAAGGAATATGTTGTTAAGGTCGATAAGAAGATCGACGACGAGTTCGTCAAAAAGATGGAAAACGGTCTTCCTGTTTTGGATCAGATAACACTTCCCTGCAAGGTTACCCCTACAGGTCCTTATACATTCAAGATAATACTGACGCAGGGACTTAACCGTCAGATAAGAAGAATGTGCGAATACTTAGGCTACCGTGTAGTCAGCCTTAAAAGAATTCGCTTTATGAATATACTCCTGGGTGATATGAAACCGGGAGAGTTCCGTTATCTCAACAACAAAGAAAAGCAGATCCTTCTTACAAATCGCGCGCGCCTTCCTTGAACTTAAGGATGAAGCTCTCTTTATAAGTAACGTTCTTCTTAAGCGGAAGACTTGATGTATTTGTTCTCGTTCTTTCTATTTCTTTGGAACAGAAATCCAAGAACAATTCGCAATATTCATTCTTCATCAGCTGCTCCTGATGGAGGAATTCATTCATCTGCTCAGGAGAATACGGAAGAACGGTAAACTCGAACTTGTTGTTTCCTTCTCTAACTACCCTTACCTCGTCACCGAGTTTATTAGTAAGAACGAGAGTAGAGGTGTCAGTATGTGAGCTGTTCTCTGCAGGTCTTGCATACGGATGATAGATCTCGTTTGCTTTAGCCTGGAATATGCCGAATCTGGTTGCGTTCTTACGGTCATAATAAGACTCTCCAGGGCCTCTGCCGTACCACTTACAGATAACATCATTCTGGTTGATCGGAACACGAAGGCCGTATCTTACCATATCGTATTTCGGAGTAAAGTGGAGCGTGATCTTAAGCTCGTTATTATGCATCTCATAGCAGATGATTACTTCACCCTTCATGGCGAATGATTTATATCTTGAAATAAGCGTAAAGACATCGTCAGTTACGCTGTAATTGCATCCTGCAAACTGGAGGGAATCCTGAATGCCCTCGTAATCGTTTTCGCGAGAGAAGATTGTTTTCGCGAGGATAAAAGACTTGTCTGTTCTGTCGATGTTCGAAGGACATCTGTAGAAGCTCGGAAGGAAGCCGCCGTTAAGGAATTCAAATCCGCCAACGGAAATATGATTAACAGAACCTGTCTTACGGTCAAACGCGATCTTGACATCATCCTTACCAACGATGACACCCTTAGGAAGAGCGATCACATCGATCCTCTGATTATCAAGTTCCTCTTCCTGCATGATCTCTGTAGCAGATGCTTCACCTTCGTCAACGGAAAGATCAGTAATGATCTCATTCTTATCTTCAGAAGACTCAGAAGCTACATTATTATCATCAACAGGCTGCGGTTGTTCACTTTCTGACGGAAGGAACGGCAGACCGCTGTCGTCAAGAAGACGCTTAACGGTAAACGCATTAAGAGAACCGACTGTCTTACCGGTCTTAATCGGGCTCGCAACTTCTTCAGTCAATACTTCCTGGAAGAAAGCAACCTCATATCCTTCTTTGGAATAGAAGCTGTCCTTAGCAAGTTTAAGACTGATATCAAATATCAACTCATGTGAGAGGGCTTCGTTATACATGGTAATGAACTTCTCATTACCTTCTGCCCAACCGTCCTTAAGATACTTCTCGATATCAAGATTAAACTTCAGCGTTCTTGTACCGTAAGGCTCGATCTCTGAAACAAGTCCGTTACCGAACATCAATACGTTACCGCCAAGGATAAGTTTCCATTCAAGGATCATCTCATCCGTAAAAGCAAACGGATGGATATTACGCATCGTAAGAGTTGTCGGATTATTAGGATCCGGGAAGATGTTGACCATCTCGCACTGCTTCTTGATATCAAAATAGATAGGATGCGGCTTACGCTCACTGTCTACGATACCCTGACCGATACTGCTTCCTACACGGGTCTTTCCACCTTCGAGGTCAGCCTGATGGATCCACTTATAATCAGCGTCATCATCATCAAAATTTGTTCTTCCGGGAATAGTCTTAAACAGATTTATTCCTGTCTTATTCTTTCCGAAAATGTATGCACGATCAAGGCAGATATCTTCCCAAGGGCCATAAACATTTCCTGCTTCACTCGGGAACGAAGGAAGATCGGAAATATCACCCTTCACATCCTTCTCGCAATACCATGGTCTTGCATCATCTACTACTTCACACTGATTCTTGATCGTCTTGCATCTGTTGTAATCAAAGTTATAGTTCGGGAATCCCCAGCATACGATACTCGGGTGATTCATATGTGCTTCAACATAATCAAACATATATCTTGAATCCGACATAGCAAAAACATAAATGCCGTACTGATCACAAAGATTTAAGAGCATATCGTTAGCCGGGAACGAAGATACGATGATACCGTTGATTCCGCAACGCTTCATAAGAACGATATCCTGACGCATCCTGCTTATCGGTATCGCAATACCGTTCTGCGGATCGAACTCATAGTATTTTGTAAGCATCAACGGGATTCGTCTGTCGTTGATATTAAGCTTATCAAGAATAACCTCTGCAGTTCTGAAACCGAACCTTCTCTTCTTTGCACAGATGGTCCTTCCTTCACTGTCAAGAAGTTCCAATACAACATCATACTGAACAGGTGTAGCATCAGACCACTGAGCTACGTGAACAGCTACTGCCTGTGACTTAAACACCTCGGATGAATTGGCATCAACTGTACCTTCCATCTGCTTCTCGATATTAAGTTTTACAAACGGAAGATTATAAGGATCATAATCTCCTCTTGCTTCAAGGATTGAAGTCCTTACCGAGAACGGCATCATATAATTTGTATGATTCGTGATCTTAACATCCATGAAGATCATATAATCTCCACGTGAGATCTTAGCAACATTTTTTCTCTCAGTTCCCTTCTCATCCAATGCCAACTGATCAACATACGTATTAGGGATACTGCTGCATTTGATATGAAGGTTGCTCATCTCGAGCAATGATTCAAAAGTAAGAGAAACAGGTCTGAAGATACCGCTGAAACCGAAGTTAGCAAGCTCCTTGATAATCTTACCGTTCTTATCTCTGTCGTATCTGTTAATTATGATAACGATCGTGTTGATTCCAACCTGTGCTACAGGAGATAAAAGAAGTCTCTTGTTTGTAAGGATAGAATGTTCTGATGTAACGAGTTTACCGTTTACATATATCTCGAAACTTCCCGTTATACCTGAAGCTTCAAAATAGATAGCACGCTCCAGATCTTCTTCAGAAAAGACGGTCGTTGTTCTGTAGATACCGATCTCATCTTCTTCTGCTGAAGTGGAGTTATAGTAATTTTTGTTGTTGATACTTGAATCTCTGGAGTCCTTATCGTTTTCGAGAATTTCAGGAAAATCATAAAGAAGATTCTGCGGAAGACCATAGCCTTCTGTCTGCCATGTTGAAGGAACATTTATGAGATTCCAGTCACTGTCATCAAAATCAGGTGTATCAAAACCCATCGGGATCTCGTTCTCGGATCTCGCGAGGAAGAATTTCCATGTATTAAGAGGCCTGGAGTACGGAGAATCGATCTTACCGAATTCCGGCATCTCCCTTTCAGAGAAAATATAATCAAAAGACTCATACGGCAAAAAGCAGTCATTTGAATAGGTAAATTCCATATTCCTTTTCAGTCCTTCCTTTTAACAAACACCTATAATTTCAGACAGTACAATTTTATCAAACTAAGGTTTCAAACATGTTACAGTATCGAGGTATTTCCGAAAGATTTGGGACAATTTACTTTTAGCACAATAATATAAAAAAAATATCCTACTATGGTATGTCCATATTTTAGATTATTAGTGTAGAATCAAAAATGTAGATTTTTTTAGTATGGAGGGTCACCTGATGGAACTATTCTTGGGTTTGGTAATTCTGGCTGCTCTCTTGGCATTAGCTTATGCTGCGATCAACTTCTATTCTGTTAAGAAATTAGAAGAAGGTACGGAAAGAATGACCGAGATCGCAAAGGCTATTCGTCTCGGAGCAAACACGTTCATCAACTACGAATATAAAGTCGTCGCTATCATCGGCGCAATTATTGCAGTAGTTCTTGCAGTCGTTATCTCATGGCAGGGTGCTTGTTCATTTGTACTCGGTGCCGTTATGAGTGCTACAGCAGGTTATGTAGGTATGAAGATCGCTACCTACGCGAACGTTCGTGTTACCAACAAAGCACGCACAACAAAGAAACTCGGCGATACACTTAAAGTAGCTTTCAAAGGCGGTTCAGTAATGGGCCTTTGTGTTTCCGGTTTCGCACTTCTCGGTATTTTTCTCGTATACCTCATCTTCGGTTACGGTTTAGGTCAGATCTCTGATGTTGCTAATGACATCCCTAACACAAACCTTATCGGCCTTAATGCACCGTTCTCAATGACAATCTCAAGTTATGCACTCGGCTGTTCTATCATCGCGATGTTCAACCGTGTAGGCGGTGGTATTTACACAAAGGCTGCAGATATGGGTGCTGACCTCGTTGGTAAGACAGAGGCTCATATTCCAGAGGACGATCCTCGTAACCCTGCAACGATCGCTGATAACGTTGGTGATAACGTTGGTGACGTAGCAGGTCTCGGTGCTGACCTTTTGGAGTCTTATGTAGGCGCTATCATGTCAGCTGCTATCCTTGCATGTGAGATCTTTAAGACAACTCCTGCTGCAGACAGAGGAGAACTTACAGGCGAGCTTTTGGAAAAGCTTCTCATGTATCCTATCTCATTTGCAGCTTGCGGTCTTATCGCATGTATAATCGGTATTGCATCTATCCTTCTTAAGAGAAAACTCTCCGAAGATCCGCATAGAGAACTTAACATGGCAACATGGATCTCTGCAGGCGTAACTGCCGTATTCGGACTCGGACTTACATATTTCATCTTTAAGGATTCTCACCTTTCAAGCTTCAAGGCCGGATGGATCTCTCCATGGCTTGCAGCTATCCTCGGTGTAATAGCCGGAATCGTTATCGGTATCATTGCCGAATACTACACAAGTTATGACTATAAGCCGACTAAGATACTTGCCAATGCATCTGTTGAGGGTCCGGCTCTTACAATTACACAGGGTCTCGCACTTGGTATGAAATCCTGTATGGCACCAGTTATCGTATTGGGTATCGCTATCGTTGGTTCTTACCAGCTCGGCGGAATGTACGGTATCTCCTGTGCTTCCATCGGAATGCTCAGTTTCGTAGCTGCTACAGTTTCTGTTGATACATACGGTCCTATCTCCGATAATGCCGGCGGTATCGCTGAAATGAGCTACCTCGAAGAAGGCGTTCGTAACATCACAGATAAACTCGACTCAGTTGGTAATACAACAGCTGCTATCGGTAAAGGATTCGCAATCGGTTCTGCCGCTCTTGCTACTCTTTCCATGATGAACTCATACCTCTGCTCTTACTCAGAGGGTGATGCTGTTGATCTTAACCTCCTTAAGCCATTGACACTTGCAGGTGCTCTTGTTGGTGCTGCTCTCCCATTCCTGTTCTCAGGTATGCTCATCGAGGCAGTTGCTAAGGCAGCTCGTAAGATGGTTGTTGAGGTTCGTCGTCAGTTCAAGGAGATCAAGGGTCTTCTCGAAGGCGAAGTACTCCCTGACTACAAGACATGTATCGCTATCTCTTCACAGGGTGCTATCAAGGAGATGAGAGTTCCTGCTATCATGGCAATCCTCTTCCCTGTTATCTCAGGATTCCTCTTTGGTGCAGACTTCGTAGGCGGAATTCTTCTCGGTGCTACAATCTCAGCTATCATGCTTGCTATCTTCACAGGTAACGCAGGTGGTGCTTGGGATAACGGTAAGAAGTATATCGAGACAGGCGCGATCGAAGGCCACGGAAAAGGAACACCTGCACACGACGCAGCAGTTGTCGGTGATACAGTCGGTGATCCTTTGAAAGACACGGTTGGTCCTTCACTCGATATCTTGATCAAGATCATGAGTACTATTTCTCTCGTTGCAGTTACTGTATTCTACAGATACAACCTCTTCGATTTCATCATGAGCTTGTTCGATAAATAATCAATTCTGAATGAATAACGAAAACGGATGCCGCTAAGCGACATCCGTTTTTTATTACTTGATCAATTCTTCGATCTTGTTGAGTGTGTCTTCAATCAGAGCACTCATCGGCTGTGATTTAATTCCCGCTATCATTATGCTGCATTTAGTCATCGGAAGCAGGATCTTTGTAGCATCACTTTGAGCAACCGCCAAAGCCATCTTAGGAGTAATCTCACCAAGGAGTGAATCCGCACTTATTATACCTATAGGGCCAACAATGATATCGGCATTTCTGGAACATACCACTATAGCATTCTCACCTGTTGCAGCATTCTTAGCACCGCCCTTTATCATCGATGAAGTAGCGATTGTATTGGTTCCAAC
The DNA here is from genome assembly GCA_947303255.1 of uncultured Clostridia bacterium. GTDB lineage: Bacteria > Bacillota > Clostridia > Saccharofermentanales > Saccharofermentanaceae > Saccharofermentans. The sequence continues at coordinate 19,556 of CAMYXL010000055.1, forward strand.
ACAGGTTAATTCAACTTCAGAAAATCTCCCGATGATCGATTCAGTAAGTTCCTTACCGATCTTTCCGCCCTGTCCGTCTATCAATAGGATCTTCATATATGTTCCCGCCTTGTCAATTTTGACATAAGTATAATGTATCTAGTAAGAAAATACAAAAAAGAGAAGTATAATATTCAAAGCAAATTATGTGGAGGTACACATGAAATTCAAAAAACTTCTATCCGTACTTCTTACGGGTTCGATGATATTATCATTGGCTTCATGTAAGAACACTACGGAAACTTCAACTGCGGAAAATTCCGAAGCATCAGAAACGACGGAAACAACAGAAGCTACTACGGTATCTGAGACAGAAAAGACAGAGGCTACCGAAACTTCTGAAGAGACAACTACAACAGAACCTTCTGAATCTGAATCTATCTATTCCGGTATGACAGCAGAAGAGATCGTAGCCACATTGACCTTGGAACAGAAAGTAGCTCAGATGTTCCAACCGGCTTTTTACAATGTAAACAAATCAGACATGAAGAAAAACGATTACGGTTCCCTTCTTTCTAAGTTCGATGAGATTCCTGAACCGGATTACGAAGAGTGGAACGATATTGTTGACGGTTATCAGACAGCTGCTTTAAGTTCCGAAGCAGCAATCCCGTATTTCTACGGAAACGACTCTGTTCACGGCGTTAACTTTGCTGAAGGCTGTGTTATCTACCCTCACAACGTTAATATCGGAGCAGCTTACGATCTTGAGCTTACCGAAAAGATGGGTGAATATGTCGGAAGCGACATTATGATAACTAAGATGATCCTTAACTTTGCACCATGCGTTGCAGCTGCACAGGATCCACGCTGGGGAAGAACCTACGAGAGCTATTCTTCAGATACTGAGATCATAAAAGAACTTGCAGTAGCATATTCAAAGGGACTTTTGTCTCAGGGTGTTCTCGTATGCCCTAAGCATTTCATCTGTGACGGTTATACAAAGTATGACACAGGCGAAGATCCTAACATAATGATCCTCGACCGAGGTGACGCCATCGTTACTGAAGATCAGATCAACGAGAATCTCGCTATCTATCAGGCTCTTATTGATGAGGGCGTACAGGTTATCATGATCTCTCACTCCGCATTAAACGGCACGAAGATGCACGAAAACGGAGAGTATATCTGGAAACTTAAGAACGAAATGGGCTTTGAGGGTATCATCCTTTCCGACTGGAACTCAATCGATAACTGCTCCGGTGATACATTGAAGGATAATATCATCCTTGGTGTAAACGCAGGTATTGATATGTTCATGGAAGTTGATTCATTCGAAGCATGCTGTCAATACATCATTGAAGCTGTTGAGGAAGGCACTATTGACGAAGCTTTGATCGATGATTCCGTAAGAAGGATCATCCAGGTAAAGATGGATGCAGGCCTTTTCGAAGACCCATATATTGAGAATACTCATAACTCATATGAGTGGAATTGCAATGAATCAATTGAATGTGCTAGAACCCTTGCAGAAGAATCCTTCGTACCTCTCAAGGCCGATGGCGGTGTTACACTTGAAAAGGGCTCTAAGATCTTTGTAGCAGGTCCTGCAGCTGATGATATCGGTGTTCTTTGTGGCGGTTGGACTTACACATGGCAGGGTCGCACGGATGCAGACAACGGCAGTAAGATCTACCCTGAAGCTGTTACGATCCTTGAGGCTCTCGAAAATGCCGCTGAGGAATATGATCTTACGATCGTAACTGATGAAGCTGAGATCTCATCATGTGATGCTGTGGTCCTCTGCTTGGGCGAGTATCCATATGCAGAATGGTACGGAGATGCAGTAGATCTCTCTATCACCGGAGATACAGCACTCGATGGAAATAAAGAAGCTATAAAGCTTGCTAAGGATTCAGGACTTCCTACATATACTCTTCTCATCGCAGGAAGGAATGTAATTGTTGAAGATTATCTTGCTGATTGGGATACATGCATCATGTGCTATCTCCCAGGTAGCGAAGGCGGAAATGCAATTGCCAACGTTCTTACTGGCAAAGCAGTTCCAGGCGGACATCTTGCAATGCCTTACTACAAGTCAGAATCAGACATAGACTCAGGAAACGTATGGCTTCCATTAGGTTACAGTGCTTTGGATAATTAAAATACGTAGATAAGACCGATTATCTCTACAACAATCAGAAGTACCAGCATCAAAGCTGCAAACGAGAGAATGATCGGATTATAAAAAGGAATCAAAGAGACCGGGACGAGAACATATCGTTCCGATCTCTTTTCTTTATAGAAAACAGGATCGCCGACAGTAGCATATTTACCAGGGATATCTCTATACGGTGGGACGTAGTCCTCACTCTGCTTTACAGGTGTTGAGAATGCGTCATGAGATGCACCTGACTTAACAACAGGCTTAACATTGCCGTTCAAAAGATCCTCATCTTCCAACGGTGGAAGATAGTTCATGGAATCATCTGTGAACTGTAAAGACTCATAGCCTTCTTCCCTGGCCTTACGCTCCTGATAATGAGTCGCAAGGTTAATATACTCAGGAGTATCCTGAGCATTCATAACCGGCCTGTCGGCTTTTGTCTTGACTTGAAGTCTTAAAAGATCATCTCTATTTTCCAAACTAACACCTCTTAACGTAGTTTACTTACGTTAAGGCATTCCGTCAACCTATAGACAATGATGAATATTACTCAGCTACAGAACCGCCCCATTCGACCACGGTAAATCCGTTACGTTCTACGCCTTGAGGCATCTGAAGTTGCTGTTCTTCAGGTATCTCGATATATTCATCCAACGGCTTATAGACCATATAGACTCTTATAACTGTATCAGGCATAGGATCGACATTAAGCTTAGCTATTTCTTCATATTCTTCAGTCGGGAACGATATCAGGTTATACGGGTTATTCTGCATCTTAGGAAGCCAGAATGTAATGAAATCATCCATCTCGCTGTCGTTTAATCCGGCTGCTTCGAGATACTCTTCAAGGAATGAGGCTGTCTCATCACCTGATACAACGATTGCTTTATCAAAAGAATCAGGAAGAGCTTCTCCGTAAAGTGTAACATCAGGATT
>CAMYXL010000056.1 GCA_947303255.1 uncultured Clostridia bacterium
TTGTCATTGATCGCATACATAATGACAGTCTCAACTTCATGAGTCTCCTTAGGCTTCTTATCAAAGATGTTGACCATATGAGCCGCATTGAAGATGATAAACATAACGAGGTAACCGATACCGATAAACAAGAGAAGTATCAGGATAGGTATGATCACATTCAATACCTTATTCTCTTTTTTCTCTTTCTTATCTTTCTTGCCGCTTCTTACCTCATCGGCATTAATCTTACCGCTGTTAAACATTGTAGTATCTCCACCTTCATCATCGGCCCTGTTTACCAGATCCTCCCTGAAGGCTTTAGTGTTTTCTCTATCGTTTTCTTTTGTAAAATCAATATATGTAGCTTCTTCCTTAACTGCTTTCTTAGGCTGCTGAGCAACCTCGTGACTAGGATCGCCGCCAATTACGGCATCACCAGGAAGAAGGAATACAGATTCGATCTTGATGACTATAGCAGTCATACCTGATTTAACTTCATTATTAAACGAGGCACTAATAAGTTCCTTACACTTAACTTCCGTAGAAGAATTAGGATTAACGAGAACCCTGTTACGAATGGAAGCAGGAAGTTTCTTGCTGATACCGATTCCCATGAGGCAGAGCTCATCATTATCCTTAAGTTTCAAGTGAACCTTAGTATCTGCCTGGATCTCTCCATCCTGAGGCATTTTACCAAGATACTGTGTAAGAGTTGCATTTTCAGGATGAGTAGCTTCCTGCTCAGCAGAAATAACACCCATCTTTACATATCTGTGAGCAACAGTCTGCTCCTCAGTAAGAGAAAAGATCTTGCCGTCACGAACCAGAACGGCTCTAGTATTACCTAAATTAATAACTCTGAGGATATCACCTTCGATAACGACCAAAGTCATTGATGTACGAAGAGGTGTACCGCCCTTGTTTACGATGAATTCGCAAACCTTAATATTCAACGAGTTTATTACTCTTTTCGAAAAAGACTCAAAATCGAGTACTGAGTTCTTTGATACTTCAGCAACGATCGCAGATAACTCTTTATTCAGTTCCAGATTAAGAAAAGCACCCAGATTATCAGGTCCCTGAGTAGAGAACAGAGCACAGATCTGAATCGGAGAAGTCGAATTCGCTGTTCTTACGAATTCTGAAGTAAAATCCTGTTGGTGTCTGTAAAGACTATGGAAGAACACATTCTCCTGAGGCTGATTAGGGATCAGGTTGGTCTCACAGATACATGTTGAAACAGTCTTGCTCATTTTATTCCCCCCATATAAATTCATGAAGTTTTGGTACTTGCTGATCCATGTCAACGATCATCATCCACGGATTGCTCTGTACTGTATAAAGATTATCTTCCGGAAGTCTGTATTCACTTATATTATCAGCACCGCCGATACCATTCAATCCCACGCGGGCAATATCCATTGTCTGCATATTGGTCTCAAACATACCGGTAGAATCCTCAACAAGTGCCATCTGGCTAAGATAATTCATTCCGCTGACTTTGGAAATAAGAGCCATTGCTACGGTTCTTTGTCTGGATGTTCTTACAAAGTCGGAATCCAGATATCTGATTCTTGACCAGCCGATAGCCTGAACACCGCTCAATGTCTGTACACCACCGGATGTAAGAAGCGGAGCAGGATTATCAACAAGCTCATTCATCTCAGAGATCGCATAGTTAGCGTATTTAACTTCTTCAGGAGAAACATCGATCTCAACACCTCCGCAAAGGTCGATAATGTCAGATGCCGAACCGAAATCGAGCATGACAAATCTCTGGATATCAAGATCAAAGTTTATATTAATTGTATTGATCATAAGACCAACACCGCCGTAAGCATAAGCATGAGTAAGCTTATCGAGCGAAGAAGACTGAGTCTCTTTTGTATCTCCTATATATACACCTGTATCTCTCATCAAAGATACAAGCTTTACGGTATTCTCTTTTTTGTTGATCGAAACGATCATCATTGCATCAGAACGACACTGATAGTCGTCGCTTCCACGCGAATCGACACCGAAAACAAGGATATTCTCAACGTTCTTATCTTTTTGCTTTACTTCAATGATTGGATGTGCGGGATCCACATACACCCTCGTGTGTCCTCCGTCAGCCCAAGATGAATCAACATCTCCCCCATTAAGGCTGGAATCGGAAGTGAGATCTAATGTCTCATACTCCTTCTCCGATACGATCGGAGTAACTACATAGGTGAAACCACCTAATACCTTATAAATATAAATTGTACAGCCTATCGCAAGGCCGAGAATCGCACAAAAAAAACGTAAAAGAATTTGTTTCCAAGATGTCTTGCGTGGCTTTGCGGTGTTTTGTTTTTTTGACATTATTCCGTTCACCTCGCCAAGATTTTTCTAAAAACACAGATATATTATATCAATTGTGGCAAAAAGACAAATTGACTATTATCTACAAATATAATGGTATAATTGAAAGTAATTCTTAGACAAAGGAGAAAACTATGCAAATTAGAAAAATCATTTCGGTTTTGCTTTGCGCATCAATGCTTTTCGGTGTTGTAGCGTGTAACTCAAAAACCGAAGAAACAACGGAGCCTACATCCGAGGTTTCAGAGTCTATGGAAGCTTCATCAGAAGAAACTACCACAACTGCAACTCAACCAACTGTAACTGAAACAACTGCCGTAATTGACGGTCTTTACGACCCAAGCAATCCTAATGCAGTTAACCCGGTAACAGGTGTTCAGGATATGAACCCTCTTTGCGTCGGCAACAGAATCATCGGAGTATCCGTAAACAATTATTACGAATCCTTCCCTCAGAGAGGTATTTCAACAGCTGATGCAATCTTCGAATTCGAGACAGAAGCAGGAAAAACACGTTTTATCGCTTTGTTTGCTGATCTTGATCAGTGTCCTGAGATCGGTTCTATGAGAAGCGGAAGATATGTTTCTACAGATATTTGTATGAGTATCAATGCTATATTCCTTTACTGGGGTGCAAATGAGCTCGTTAAGGGCTACATGAAGAGCGTTGGTCTTGATTATGTAGACGGCAACATGTGTTCAGCCAGCTTCTACTCAGCTGATGAGAACGGTGATGTAGAGCTTCCTAATAACTGCTTCTTCTGGAGAGAGCAGGATTGGAAGAACTCCAAGAAATACGAGAACACAGGTGTTTCCAACGGTACTTATCTCAAGGCTTCGATGGAAAAATATGAGATCGATCCTAAGGGTGATGCTCCTCTCCTTTTCAACTTCGTTAAGGGTGAGAACGCTTCCCTTGCAAACGCACAGGATTGCGCTGAAGTAAACGTTTACTTCTCTTCTGCAGTTCCGGATTCAAACTTCAAGTATGATGCTGAAAAGGGTCTTTACATGAAGAGTGCTAAGGGTCAGCCTCAGATAGATGAGACAACCGGTGAGCAGATTGGCTTCACTAACGTATTTGTAGTATTCGCTAACATCCACCAGAAGGATTCACAGCCTGATCTCCGTGATGCAACATTTACAGACGGCGGTACAGGTTACTACCTCTCCAACGGTAAGATCGTTAACTTCACATGGACACAGGAAAACAAGACTTCTCCATTCAAGTACTACACTGAGGATGGTCAGGAGCTCCAGGTTAATATCGGTAAGTCATTTATCTGCATCGTAGATAACGACGTTCAGGATAAGACAACAGTTTACAATACAGTTGAAGAGTAATCTTAGAAATTGATTTCTAAACAAACAAAACCGGAAGAATCATCTTCCGGTTTTTTTGTGTCAAATAAATATCTTATTATCAGTAGTTATCATATTCATCTTCATTCTTATGAAGGATCATTAATTTAAGTAAGAAGAAGATTCTGACTAATAACAATGAAACTACTATACTTCCTGAATCAATAAGTACATCAATGATGCTTGCAAATCTGCCGTCAACAAATAATTGAATGTATTCATCAACGATAGAAATGAAGGTAGTAAGCCAGAAAGCATATATTATGCAAAGCTCATTAACATGTTTAATGGATTTTCTCTGATCAAATCTGTAAGCATGTGTCGGAGAAATACCATTTGTAAACGACAAACCAAGATATATAGCAAAGGAAAGAAAACTATATTCAAAGAAATGAGCGAATTTTCTGACGATAAGTTGGTTTAATTCAATGCCAACGACCTCTTTGATAAGAACAATGACATTATGACTTCTGATATATGAATCAAATTCAGTCTCGGTAGCTAAAAAGAATATGATACAAAACCAAACAGATGCAAGTATCCAAATAAGAATAGCAGATATCAAATTGAATATATTGATCTGGCTTTTTGACCTCTCCATAATAGCTCCCCGTGCTTATATATGGACTATTATATTCTCAAACAAAATAAAGGTCAAAGATATTTATTTTGATTCTTTAATGCTCTGTCTATATCTCTCTTAGACTGCTTTTCAGCAATGGCATCTCGTTTATCGTAATTCTTCTTACCTCTGGCAAGACCGATCTCAAACTTAACTTTGCTGTCTTTGAAATAGCATTTTGTAGGAACGAGAGTCAGACCATCCTGCTTGATCGTTGAATAAAGCTTAATGATCTCGTTTTTGTGCATCAAGAGTTTTCGAGTTCTCATAGGATCAAGATTGAATCTGTTTCCATGATCATAAGGACTTATGTTTACACCGACAAGAAATATCTCACCGTCTTTTACGGTGCAGTAACTGTCCTTAAGATTAACCTTGCCTGCTCTTAAGCTCTTAACTTCAGTTCCTGACAAAACAATACCGGCCTCAAACTTTTCATCGATGAAATAGTCATGAAAGGCTTTTCTGTTCTCAGCTATTATCTTAATTCCCTTTGTTATAGCCATATTATAAAGACAACGACGGAACGGCATTAAGGTCTATTCCGTGTCTTACTCCCCTTATATATTCATAGTATCCTGCTGCTGCTATCATAGCACCATTGTCTGTACAAAGCTTGAGATCAGGATAAAATACATCAAACTTTTCCTTTTTAGCTGTCTTGTCGATAAGATCCCTTAGAAAAGAGTTGGCGCTTACACCGCCCGCAAGACAGACTTTTCGAATACCTGTATCATTAACTGCCGACACGGTATTTCTAACAAGTTCAGAAGCAATATGATACTGATAAGAAGCTGCAAAATCAGCCAGTACCGGAGCTTCTCCCTTCATCTTAAGATCATTTAACTGATTGAGCGCAGATGTCTTGATACCACTGAAGGAGAAATCCAAGGAATCCTTCATATGTGTATGCGAAAACTTGTACGCATTGATATCTCCGCCACGACCGGCTTTATCCATCTTAGGACCACCCGGATAACCAAGTCCAATTACTCTAGCGATCTTATCTATAGCTTCACCCGCTGCATCATCTCTTGTAGCACCGAGTATCTTCATCTCGGAATAATCACTTACCAAAACGATCTCGCTATGACCGCCGCTTACCGAAAGACAGATAAAAGGCGGTTCCAGATCGGGATGACAAAGATAATTGGCAGCTATATGTCCATGCATATGATTTACACCGACCAATGGTTTTCCGGAAGCATATGAAAGACCCTTAGCACATGAAAGGCCAACGAGAAGAGCACCGACCAAACCCGGACCGTATGTAACTGCGATCGCATCGAGATCTTCCAACGTAACGCCTGCTTTATCCAATGCATCACGGACTGTCGGATAGACAGCATCAACATGCATTCTTGAAGCGATCTCAGGAACAACACCGCCATACCTCTCATGAAAATCTGCCTGTGAGGCAATGATATTACTTAAGATAACCCTGCCGTTTTTAACTACAGCACAGGCTGTCTCATCACAAGAAGATTCTATTCCGAGTATAAGTACATCTTTTTCCATTATCATCATCCAAAATATTTATGCAAAAATCCAATTATCTCATCGCAGTAAGCATCATTATCCGTTGAGAAAGCTTCCAGGTAACCGGCACCTGGTACGACCATCTCTTCAGTAATGTTGCTGTTAAGCCTCATCCTGTCATCTACAAGCTTCTTGATGTTATCTGCTCCGATAAAGACATCATGTCCGCCGTATATTATACACACAGGTATCGGCATCCTGGAAACTTCTGAAGCTATGTTCAATGCTTTATCTTCTCCGGCTGAGAATCTGATAGCAAGAGGAACGAAGTTCTTAGTAACCTTACCTAAGAACTCATTCTGTTCAACGATAGGCTTAATGTAGTCATCGCTGGTCATAGCCGGTGAATCAAGGATCATACCTTTTACGTAACCTCTGTCAAATCCGAGATTCGTGAACTTGGAATCAAGTCTTTCTTTCTCAGCATCAGACAGATTAGACTCCGGAAGCTTGGAATACGCAAGACAACTCGACGTACAACCGGAACCAATGCCGTAAAGTATAACATCAGTCGTAACCGATATTTTCTTAACCTGGGCAATAGCTCCTATAACGTCCTGCCATTCCAGATATCCGTAACAGGATATATCACCTTCCGACTCACCTGAATTTCTCAGATCGAAAAGAAATACATTATAGTTATTCTCCAGCCAAAGTTCAATAAGGTCGACCATGTTAACGCCGAACGGAAGTCTGTTTGAACCTGAGTTATGTACAACGATTATCGTACTGATCGGTTCTTCACACTTAAAGAACCAACCGGAAAGGTTTGTCTGTTCATCAAATGACTCAAACGAACATGTTGAATATGAAGGAAGCACATTTGAAGGAATGTTGGAAACATCGCTTCCGTCAACGTTCATAAGTCTGTTCGAAGAATAAACGGTCAATACAATGAAAAAGATAAGAATAGCCGCAAGAATACTCAAGAACAAAGCAAGTCGAACGATAAGCTTATTGATCCTGGCTCCCGAGCTCCTCTTTTTTACGAAAACGTCATTGTTCATTTATCTGCCTCCCTTATCAGAGGAAGTCTTTTTTCTTCAAGATAATGAAAGAGACTACCATACTGACAACCGTTACGACAGTAAGTACAATGAACGGGATAGGATTTGAAGAAAAGCCCGCATCCCACGGAAAATCTATATTCTGACCAAAGAAACTCGTAAACAGATTAGGTACTGTAAGTACGATCGTAGCTGCTGCGAGGATCTTCATGATAACGTTCATATTGTTATTGATGATAGATGCATAAGCATCCATAGTTCCGTTAACGATAGAAGCATAGATATCAGCCATCTCATGAGCCTGCTTATACTCGATGATGACATCTTCCAACAGATCTTCATCTTCCTCATACTGCTTAACAAGACGTCCGCGCATGAGTTTCTCAAGAACGGCCTCATTAGATTTCAAGGATGTGGAGAAGTAGATCAATGACTTACCCCATTCAAGCATCTTATAAAGATCGCTGTTACTGATAGACTTAGCAAGACCTTTTTCAGCCTCCTCAAGACTCTTGTCCATAAAACGCAAAAGTCTCAAGTAGTCTTTGGCAATAGCGAAAAGAATCTGGATCGTAAATCTGGTCCTATAAGCCAGAACACAATCCTTAACACGGTTATCGATAAATTGATCCAGGATCGGAACTTTACGAAGAGACACTGTAAGGATGTGCTTTTTCGAGATAATGATACCGAGAGGAGCCGTCTCATACTTGATTACATTATTCTCATGTCTAGGATACGGAATATCCACGATGACCAGAACATCGCCTGTATCATCGTCATAGTCGATACGAGGTCTCTCTTCTTCGTCCAAAGGATATCTTAAGAACTCCTGCGGGATATTGAGAGTATTCTCTACCCTAGCGATCTCTTCTTCAGTCGGAGCATACATATTGATCCATGTATCCTCGCTGATCTCTTCGACCCTGTCTATCTGATTGATACGCTTGGAGGCAGTTAAAGCAGCATCTTTTGAACGATAGATCTCAAGCATTTCACTTACCTCCTTCTCTCAATCAGTATTTATGCTTAAAGCAAAGTTTATTTTACCATTGAAAAAAGAGTTATTCCACCCAAAAATCAGATCTCGACCCTTACGGAAATAGTGTCAAATCCCATATCATTGAGCGTTTGAACGTTCTCTTCGCCAAAGATGAACTTAGAAGGTCCGTAGATCACACTGGAGCAATCGGCAGGTCTCGAGATAACGATACATTCCTTGTCTCCGTCACCTTTTAACCTGTATGTCACCTGATCATAACAGGATCTGCAGCCATCCTTATGTGCACCAACAGGACAGAAATGACTTTGCATCCAAGGAATAAGACCATCAGTATGAACCAGCAAAACCTTGTCTTTGCTGACTTTTTTGAGCATCTCATAAGACTCGGTCGGCTCAGTCTCATACGAAATAAATGCACCGTCAGATTCACCCAAAAGGATATTCATGGACTTGGAATTAAATCCGTTAGTTCCTGCAGACAGGAAGTGTTTAATTCCATATGTCTTTCCAAGCTCATTATCTCCGAAAACATTGGAATCGACATAACCGTACAACAAATCACCCAATTCATTCTTTGCCCTCTCGAAAACACCGGAAGCAAGCTTCATAACGGAGTCATGACAAAAATCAGGCATCATGATAACGAGCTTGGAGCTGCTCTGATTTATAAAGTCATAGATCTTGTTTGCAAATCCGTTGACCAAAAGATCATAGAAAGAAAAGCCGTAAAGATCGGCATCTCTGTCGAATCCGCCGCTGATCCTCTTAAACGAAGGGAAAACATGAAGGATAAGATCTTTTCCTAGCTTGTCTTCATTATCATCAAAGTCGGAAGAAAACATATCATATTCTTCCATCATTGTATCTCTCTCATATTTATAATCGATCTCTCTTAAAAGTCCTTCGAGAGCGCCTCTTCTGAGTTCGTTCAAAAGACTTATCCTGCACTTGATCGGTTCATCAGTTACGATATATACATTATCAACGACAAACGGCGTATCACCTGTCTTTTTAAGCTGTGATTCGATCCTTTCTTTATCGATCGGATTACCGTCAAAGTCAGAAGGAATATCAACATCATAGTAAGATGATGTATCACGGTTGATTCCATGATTAACCTTAGCATCGATAGTCAAAAGATCACCTTCAACATTAAGTGAGAGATCAACATGAGTCTTCTTAAGTTCATCTTTCTTGATCTGAACATCGTGACCCATAAGGAAAACCTGCACCTTACCGTCAGGAAGTCTTTCAATAACTTCCGGGTGAAGACCTTTAACAGTCAAAGAACCAGGAGCTTCATGAATCTTACCTATCGGGAATGAGCAAAGCTCAATACTTCCTTTTCGAACAGAAAGATAATCTCCTTTATCAGGTAAAGGAAGATCCTCATCAAAACTGAATGTGATACTTCCCTTCTTCGGATCCTTAGACTTAAGATTACCGAGCTTTAAACCGTACTTACCGACATATTCACCTGACAGGAAAGCCTGATCCTTCTTCTCATTCAAGTACTGAGAAGTAAAACTTCCGCCACGGTTAAATGAAACAAGAAGGTCATTTTGAACACTACGCTCGAGGTCACTGTCCAATGTACCGTCATAATACGCATCTATCAGCTTACGATAAGCTCTGACAGTATTAACGACATATCCGACTTCTCTCATCCTTCCTTCGATCTTAAACGAAGAAACTCCGGACTCGATAAGTTCAGCAATATAAGGTACGGAACTTCTGTCCTTAGGAGAAAGCAGATGACCGCTCTTGATCTTTGTCTTCTCCGCATAAAGATCATATTCCTGTCTGCATGGCTGGGCGCAAAGACCTCTGTTACCGCTTCTCGAACCGCTTTTGTTCATGCTGCTGAAAAGACAGAGTCCTGAGCATGATACACATACCGCTCCGTGAACAAATACTTCTGTCTGAAGATTGTTGGCATTAGCAGCCTTTGTCCTTCTTTTAATCTCATTAACTGATAATTCTCTAGGAAGAACTACTCTCGAGAAACCAAGCTTAGCAAGATTACTCATCGCATCATAAGAATAGATATTCATCTGCGTACTTCCGATAAGATACATATCAGGAAGCTTCTCATGGATCTTCTCGAAAAGACCGATATCCTGGATGATAAGTCCGTCAACACCAAGATCATACGCGGATCTTGCAGAACTTACTGCATCATCAAACTCATAATCATTAACAAGAGTATTGAGTGTGAGATAAACCTTTGAAGATCTGTAGTGAGCATACTTAACGCCTTCAGCAAGATCATCAAAAGTAAAATTTTCCGCATTCATCCTAGCATTATAAGCGCCGACGCCTAAATATACGGCATCGGCACCTGAATCAACTGCTGCTTTTAATATTTCCAGGGACCCTGCAGGGGCCATCAATTCAACTTTGTTCATTTATCGCTTTTCTTTTCCTTCCCCTCATCAGCAAGCTTTTCCATTGGAGTCGGTTCAACTACCTTGGATGATTTATTTAAGAAATCCTGCTGCTGAAGATACATAAGATCTGTTTTCATATTACTGTTATTATCCTGCAAAGTGATATACATATCACAAAGATCGATAAGAGCCAAAATAGCTGTCTTGGAATTAGTAAGACCCGGATTAGTGCTCTTTGCTTCTTCGAGCATATTGTTTGCAAGAGTAGCGATCCTGTGGATCCTTATCTCAGACATATTCTCGTCAGTTCCGAGAAGGTATCTGTTTCCGCCGATAGTTACCGGGATCCTGGACTGCTTTTTAGGCTTTTCAGGAACTATAGTCCTGGCCTTGATCTTCTCCTCTAGTGTCGGAGTAGGTACCGGCTCGGTAAATGTCTTAGCCATTCCCTTATAACGCTGCTCGTAAGGTGCCATCAACGGCATCTTCTTTTCAGTCTTTGTCTTTCCAAGTGACTTGGAATCTGAATACATTCCCAAAATGCTCTTAGCGTTCTCTTTCATGATGATCTCCTGTTATGAAAACTGTTCTACGATATATGTGCCGTAACTGCCGCTATCCGGAATAAATACCGATACACCGATATTAGTCCACTGAGAATTGATCATATTCTTATTGTGGTTGGTTGAATTCTTCCAAAGATCCACAACTGTATCCGCATCAAGTTTTCCAGTTCCTGCAGCAAGATTCTCCGAATATGTCTTATAGTTCGGATTAGCAGTAGAGAAACTGGAACCGTTAGGTCTTGTGTGTGCAAAGCTTACAACTGTCTCGGCACATCTGATATCAGTAGCCTTAATGATCTCTGCATTAACCTTAACTTGACCAACACCGAGAGATGATCTGTATGCGTTAGTCTTGTCCATGATGGCAATTGCAAGTTCCCTGTCATAGTATCCGGTAACATTCTGTGTTCCACTTGAAGTAGCAACAGCAATAGTAACTTTCGGATCTGCCTTATAAGCAGGAGCAGAAGACGGCATATTAACAACGATACCGTTGGACTTACAGATATCCTTAAATTCCTTGGAATCAGCAAATCCGTTGTAAAGGATGTTGATACCGTCCTTAGTGGACTTACCCTTTATCTCGTTCATCCAGAACTGAAGACCTTCACCTTCAGGATCTCTTCCGAGGAAAACCTTGTAGAAAGCCTTTACTCTGGCTTCATCGTTCATATTGGAATAAAGCTTACTGAACTCAGGGCTATCATAGAAACCCTTAGCACAGGTCTTTGCCGTATCTCTCATATATGTCAGGTTATCACACCAAAAATCGAGACCTGCCTGGTCAGCATCTCTGCCCAAAACAACACTATAAAGATTTGATACGAAATTAACAACACCCTGAGATCTAGCTTTTGTATCAGAAGGAGCAACGGAAGTACCGGAGACAACACCATACTTAAGACAGATATTTGCCCATTCCTTGGAATTGATAAAACCTTCAAGAACATCTCTTCTGGTCTTACCCTGATCAAGTACAAGGCTCTTCCAATAGTTATATCCGTCTGTATCAGGCTTACGATCGAAGAAGACCTTATACAAAACGTTAAGATACTCATCAAGCGTATATCCGATACTGTAATACTCCTCACATGAGAAAAAGTATCTCGCGATATTGGAAGCATTCATGTTTCCTTCATCAAGCTGGCTTACCCAATAATTCAAGCCCTCCTGATCATATTGTCTTCCCATAACAAGGTCGTAAAGACGTGCTATGAATCCTTCTACACCTGAAGGATAAGCTCTCATCTCAAACAAGACGAGATTATCACCCGGATCAGGATTGGTATTTGAAGCCAAGACAGCCGGACAGAAAGAAAAAACTATGATCAAAGAAAGGAAAGCAGAAATCGCCTTTTTACCAATATTCATAAACGACACCCCAAAGAAATAATATATTTATTATATCAAAAGCAACTTGTACAACTCAACAAAATCAAGAGGTTTTAATACCTCTGCCCTGATATTTTCTTCGAGTCCCAACGATTTCAAAGCATCTTTCAGTGAAATCTTAACATCAACGGTACTAAGATAGGCCGACAAGGAATTTGAAAGCGTCTTTCTTCTTTTCGAAAAAGAAGCCTCAACGAAAGAACAGAAATCATCTGTAATCTCAAATCCACGTTCTGTTCTCGTAAGCGTTATAACAGCGGATGTTGTATGCGGCATCGGATAGAAACAGTCCGAAGGAACTGTAAATTCACGCTTTGCAGATCCATACACGCCGACTAAAACAGCCAACGGGCCATATTGTTTGGTAGACGGTTCACATATTATCCTGGCAATTGCTTCGTCTTCGACCATAAAAGTCATCTTCTCGGCATTACCGCAATCGACCATGAGTTTTTTCATGATCCCCGTCATTACATAATAAGGGATATTACTTAAAACGTGATCATAAGGAGTTTTGATGTAATCACTCTTTTTAAGTTTCAAATAATCGCATAAATGAAGTTCTACCTTATCACCAAGTGTTTCTTCCAAATAAGAAAAGAGCTCCTTATCGATCTCGACTGCAGTAAGTTTCGAGCAAAGATCGCTAAGAGGCTCTGTAAGAGCCCCGATTCCGGGCCCGATCTCCAAACAAATGGAATCGGGTCCGACACCGGAAACTTCGATTATTCTGTTAATGATGTTCTCGTTGCAAAGGAAGTTTTGACCAAACTTCGTCTTTGCATGAAAATCATTAGATTCAAGGATATGAACAACTTCGCTTCTATTCATATCAGAGGAAATATGCAATACCGGATTCGAAGATCTTCTGATCCTTCTCGCCCGGGATGTTCTTGCAAAGATCAGGATCATAACGTTCACTGTGACACATCTTACCCAATACTCTTCCGTCTGGTGAAAGGATACCCTCGATAGCACATACGGAACCGTTTGGATTGAAGTTTGTCTTATTGGAAAGCTCACCCTTATCATCAACATAGCATGTAGCTACCTGACCGTTTTCGATAAGCTTCTGAACAAAAGCATCACTTGCAACAAATCTACCTTCACCGTGAGATGCAGGAACATTGTAGATCTCGCCAGGATTTACCATTGTAAGCCATGGGCTGTTATTGCTAATGATCTTTGTCTTACAGTAAACATTCTGATGACGACCGATATTGTTAAAAGTAAGCGTCGGGCTCTCAGCTGTAAGCTCCTTGATATCACCATATGGAACAAGACCGAGCTTGATAAGAGACTGGAATCCGTTACAGATACCGAGCATCAAACCGTCACGGTTGAAAAGGAGATCTCTAACTGCATCAGTAACATACTGGTTTCTGAAAGCTGCAGCAAAGAACTTACCAGATCCTTCCGGCTCATCACCTGCGGAGAATCCACCTGGGAGCATGATAATGTTGCTGTCATGGATCTTCTTAGCAAGAGTCTGCAAAGATTCAGTGATCTCAAGCTGGCTCTTATTTCTGATTACAAAGATATCAGCTTCACCGCCTGCTCTCTCGAATGCTCTTGCTGTATCGATCTCACAGTTTGTACCCGGGAATACAGGGATGATAACCCTTGGCTTAGCACCCTTAAGTACATTTTGAGCTGCCTTAAATGTCTTGTCTGTCTTGAATTCCTTAACCTCACAAGGCATTGTTCCGTCTTCAGCAACTGTGTGGAAGATAGGCTCGAGCTTACTCTCATATGCCTCAAGAGCTTCATCGATTGAAACGGAAGCATCCTTATATGTGATGATTCCGGAATCATTTGTCTGACCCAAGAACTTACCGCCAACCATCTCGATCTTATCGATAGCATTGCCATCCTTATCAACAGCAAGGATAACAGTAGCAAGAGACTTCTCAAAGAGTGTCTTCTCATCAATATCGGAAGAGAATGTAAATCCGAGTTTGTTACCTACGAGCATCTCGACTGTACGTGAAGCTATACCGCTGGACTTAACAACTGCTGCGTTCTTAAGAAGTCCTCTGGATGTAAGTTCCTTAACAGCCTTGATAACGCGGAGAGCGTGATCTTTCTTATAGTAACCGTTCTCGTTTCTGCCTACCTTGATGTAGTAAAGTCTCTGAGCAGTACCTGTAAGTGTAGCTGTGATGAGCTTATCAGTTGTTGTCATACCAACTGCAAAGGATACGAGCGTCGGAGGTACGTGAATATCATTAAATGTACCGGACATGGAGTCCTTACCACCGATAGACGCTGTGCCGAAATCAAGCTGAGCCTTATAAGAACCAAGAAGTGCCTGAAGTGGCTTACCCCAAGCTTCGTTGGAACTCATTCTCTCGAAGTACTCCTGGAAAGTAAGTCTAGCTGTAAGAGGATCAACACCCATACAAAGGAGTTTCAAGAGGCTCTCTAATACTGCATGATAAGATCCGCAATATGGATTCCACTCTGTGAAGTAAGGATCGAAGCCGTATGTCATTACAGAACATGACTTTGTTGTTCCGTGATCAAGAGGGATCTTACAAGCCATACCTTCCTCAGGTGATGTCTGATAGTTACCACCATAAGGCATGATTACTGAACCTGCACCGATAGTAGAGTCGAATCTCTGGATAAGACCCTTTCTTGAGCAACCCTCAAGTGAATTCAAAGCTCCGAGAAGTGACTTCTTGAAATCACCTGCAACGTAAGACTTGTTGTCAGAATCAATATAGGAACCTTCAGTTGGCTTAGTAACAACTGCGTCTGCAAACTGGCTTGCACCGTTTGTATCGATGAAGCTTCTAGGAAGATCAACGATCGTGTTACCGTTCCAAACCATCTTCATGGAAGGCTCTTCTGTAACCTCAGCAACAACGATTGCTTCAAGGTTCTCTTCATCTGCATACTTAAGGAATTTTTCTCTGTCTTCCTTATGGATAACGCAGGCCATTCTCTCCTGAGACTCTGAAATTGCGATCTCAGTACCGTCAAGACCCTCATACTTCTTAGGAACAAGATCAAGATTGATCTTAAGACCGTCAGCAAGCTCACCTATAGCAACGGATACACCGCCTGCACCAAAGTCATTACATCTTACGATAAGCTTTGTAACCTTAGGATTTCTGAAAAGTCTCTGGATCTTTCTTTCTGTCGGAGGATTACCCTTCTGAACCTCAGCACCGCATGTAAGAACTGACTTCTCATCGTGTGCCTTTGATGAACCGGTAGCACCACCGATACCGTCACGACCTGTTCTTCCTCCAAGGAGAACAACGATATCACCAGGGATAGGTCTTTCTCTAACGATGTTCTCTGCAGGAGCTGCACCGATAACGGCACCGATCTCCATACGCTTAGCAACATAACCAGGATGATAGATCTCATCAACCTGACCTGTAGCAAGACCGATCTGGTTACCGTATGAGCTGTAACCAGCAGCAGCTGTACGAACGATCTTCTTCTGTGAAAGCTTCCCCTTAAGTGTCATGGATACAGGAACTGTAGGATCACCTGCACCTGTAACACGCATTGCCTGGTAAACATAGGAACGACCTGAAAGAGGATCACGGATAGCACCACCCAAACAAGTAGCAGCACCACCGAATGGCTCGATCTCTGTAGGATGGTTATGAGTCTCGTTCTTGAACATGAGGATATAATCCTTCATCTCACCGTCTACATCAATCCTGATCTTAATGGAACAAGCATTGATCTCCTCAGACTCATCAAGGTCTGCGATCTTGCCGTCTTTTTTGAGCTTACGCATAGCCATTGTAGCTACATCCATGAGGCAAACAGGCTTCTTGGAAATACGCTCGCCATATACTTCTTCACGTGTGGAAAGGTAATCTTTGTATGTCTCTTTGATCTCTTCTGTAAGAGCATCATCGCCTTCGAACTTAATGTCCTCGAGCTGTGTAAGGAATGTTGTATGTCTGCAGTGATCAGACCAGTATGTATCAAGAACTCTGATCTCAGTAACCGTCGGATCTCTGCCGATTTCCTTAAAGAAGTCCTTAGTAAAGATGATATCAGCTTTACTCATTGCAAGACCCATGTTTCCGCGCAAAGTCTCGAGTTCGTCGTCTGACATATCCTTAAATCCTGTGATCGTCTCAACAGTTGTCGGAATATCATATGTATCCTTCAATGTCTCAGGCTTAACATCAGAAGCCTTACGGGATTCAACAGGGTTGATCAAATACTTATCGATCTCTGCCTTCTGCTCATCTGTAAGTGAACCGAAGAAAACAACGATCTTAGCTGTCTTTACAAGAGGTCTTTCCTTCTGTGTGAGGAACTGAACACACTGTGCAGCAGAGTCAGCTCTCTGATCATACTGTCCAGGAAGTGCTTCGATACCCAATACATAGCAGGCATCAGAAGTATCGATAGTCTCGTCATAAACGTTATCTACCGGAGGCTCAGAGAAAACAACTTTCTTTGCTTCTTCGTACTCCTCATCGGTAATACCTGAGACATCGTACCTGTTGTAGATCTTAACAGACTCGAGAGTCGAGATACCGAGGTCTGATTTCAGATCTTTGAGAATGCCTCTTGCCTCGACTGCAAAAGGAAGTTTTTTCTCAGAAAAGATTCTGCGAACTTCTTGTGACATAATTAATCCTCCACACTTGTTTATATTAGAATTCTATAATCAATCGATAGTTTTTTCCAAGAGTTTTGAGTTATATTCCAAAAATCTCTTGAGGCCTTCTGAATCAAGAGAACCGTGAGCAAGTTTTGCCTGATCATATACATGCAAAGCAAGACGGTCTGCTTCCTCATCCTTAGTTCCAAGTTCCTTCATGGCTGTGAGCTTAGAGATCAAAGGACTGTCGGTATTTACTACCAGGTCTTCCTTGATCGGGAACATCGAATCGAGATCCTTATAAGGATCATCCTCCTTGCCCGTACTCATCTTCTCGAACTGCTTACGCATCTCAGCCATTCTTCTTGCTTCCTCTGTTTCTCTGATGAAAGCCGGCATCTGGTCATTACCCAAAGCCATAACGGATACCTCAAGCTTTTCATCGTTCAATGCCTTACGGAAAAGATCAGAAAGCTTATCTTTTACTTCAGAATCGCCTTCTTTACCGGAAAGTTCACTGTCTACTCTCTTGAACTTGAAGTTCTGATATTTGTACTCAAGGAAAGAAATGAAGTTGTTATCAAGTTCCTCATCAAGGATTATTACCTTGAAGCCGTCCTTCTCAGCCATTGAAACGTAAGCTGCCTGAGCTGTCGGATCGGTTGTATATCTTATCGTATCCTTACCGTCTGTAAGTTCAGAGATTGTTGCAAAGCCGCCTTCATTAAGCTTGAACAGGCAGATATCCTTTGTTTTCTCGTAGAACTTCTCTTCCTTCATCATTCCGTACTTAACGAATACGGAGATGTCAGACCAATACTTTTCGAAAGACTCTCTGTCCTTCTTGAAAACATCATTAAGCTTATCGGATACTTTTCGAATGATATGAGAAGAAAGTTTCTTAACGTACTCATCCTGCTGCAGAGCAGATCTTGAAACATTCAAAGGAAGATCGGAACAATCAAGACATCCCTTCAAAAGGAAGAGGAAATCAGGAATGATCTCTTCAATGTTATCAGCTACGAATACCTGATGATTGTAAATCTTGATCCTGCCTTCAAGGCTCTGATAAACGTTATCTGTCTTAGGGAAATAAAGGATTCCCTGAAGGTTGAACGGATAGTCCATATTAAGATGGATCCAGAACAAAGGATCTCTCATGTCAGGGAAAACACTATGGTAGAACTCTTTATATTCTTCCTCAGTACACTCAGACGGTTTCTTAGTCCAAAGCGGCTCAGGATTGTTGAGAGGATGCTTCTCATTGGAAGGAGCTACATACTCCTCACCCTTCTCCTCTTTTTCTTTACGGGTCTTCTCCTGTTCCTCAGCCTGCTTCTTGTCAGCTTCGATATCTGTGAAGTAGATCTTAGTAGGAACAAAGGAACAATACTTACGAAGGATCTCTCTGATCTTCATGGCATCGAAAATGCCCTGAGCTTCTTCTGAGAGTTTAAGAGTTATTACTGTTCCTCTGCTTTCTTTTGAGGACTCGGAGATCTCATACTCCATACCGTCTTCAGATTTCCAAAGAACAGCCTCAGCATCTTTAACAAATGACTTGGTGTCGATGGTAACTTCATCAGCAACCATAAATGCAGAATAAAAACCGAGACCGAAATGACCTATTATTCCGGCTTTATCTGTGGACTGCTCCTGATACTTGGTAACAAAGTCCATAGCACCGGAGAAAGCGATCTGGTTGATGTATTTCTCGATCTCCTCAGCTGTCATACCGATTCCGTTATCTTCGAATGCAATCGTCTTATTTGCATCATCATAGATAACATCAATGCGGTAATCCTCATCCTCTGCTGCTTCAGCCTGACCGAGTTCAACAAGTCTTTTGAATTTGGCAACTGCATCACAACAGTTCGAAACCAACTCACGGACAAAGATGTCCTGATCAGAATAAAGCCACTGTCTTATTACCGGAAAGATATTTTCGGTCGTGACCGTTACTTTACCAGTTTTTAATGACATATATATACGCCTCCCAAAATGTTAATCGTTCTTATGCTGCTCGTAATAGTTTTCTACGATCTCTTTGTACATCTGCTGGATCTTGATGACGAGCTCATCATTAACAGAATCAAACTGTACTTCATTGATCGAAGAGATAGGAAGAATGTCAAAAGGAGTGCTGCTTACGAAAACGGCAACCTTATGATCAGGATCCATAAGCTGACTTAAGCTGAATGTCTTATATCGAAGTTCAAGACCTGCTTTCTGCAAAGCTTCGAGTACGTACTTTCTGGTGATACCGATAAGGATAAGATCATTCGGAGCTGAATAGATCTGTCCGTCAACGATAGCGAAGAAGTTGGACTTGGAGCCCTCAGTGATCTCGCCCTGCTTGTTTTCGAGCAAGACCTCATAAGGCATACCGAAAGGCGTAGCCTCGGTAAACTTCTGAGCAACGGCATCCTTATACTCTGTTCTGAAGATCTTTACATGCGGTGCAACGCGCTCCCACTGAAGAATGTTTGTATTGATTCCCTTCTCGAAAACTTCCTTAGACGGAATGTTTGCTTCACAAAGATGGAATACTGTGTGGTCCCTGGTAACGACTACACGCATATTTCCCTCATACTCACCCAATGCCAGAGCATTGAGATAATTAAGAAGTGCGAATCTGAGATATTTGGTATCTACATAAAAGCCTTCAGAGGCCTTTACTGAATTGCTTAAACGATCAAGGTGATCTTCAAGGAAAAGGAGCACTCCTTTGTAGATCCTTACTGTCTCATAGTAGATAGTGTCATAACATGGTTCGAAATATTCCATGGCAGTCTCTGAATTACTGTTAACAAGTCTGCCGTCTACCATGAGGATATTAGAGAGATTATTCTCGATCATAGGATATGCCATAAAAGTTTCCTCCTATAAATATACATACGATAAATTCTATACTTAATTCTATTTTTTTAAAAGAAAATATTGCACAAAAAATATAAAGTTCTATATTAATAATAGTTGTTTTTCGAGAATACTCACGAAAACACGGAATTTACTGTTGACGAATAATATGCGCAGTGCTATTATGTGCAAAGTTATTCAAGAATTTGCATAAATATTCATTCATATGGAGGTGCCCTATGGCAAAAGAAAAGTTTTTATTGGCTTACTCAGGCGGCCTTGATACATCTATCATCATCCCATGGCTTCTTGAGCACTATGACTGTGAAGTAGTTGCTTACTGTGGTGAAGTTGGTGTTGGTGTTGATCACGATTATCTCGAGAAGAAAGCACTCAAGTGCGGCGCTATCAAGTGCATCATCGAAGATATCTCTGAGGAGTTCGTTTCCGACTTCGTCTTCCCTACACTCAAGGCTAACGCAGTCTACGAGGGTAAATACCTCTTGGGTACTTCCATGGCACGTCCTGTTATCGCTAAGCACTTCGTTGAGGCTGCTCACGCTAACGGATGTACAACAATCGTTCACGGCTGTACCGGTAAGGGTAACGACCAGGTAAGATTCGAGCTTTCCATCAAAGCACTCGATCCTGATATGAAGATCCTTGCTCCATGGAGAATCTGGGATATCAAGTCCCGTGATGAGGAGATCGATTACGCTAACGCACGCGGAATCGAAGTTCCTGTTACTAAGGAAAACAACTACTCCAAGGATGAGAACCTCTGGCACCTCTCTCACGAGGGTATGGATCTCGAAGATCCTGCAAACGAGCCTCAGCTCGATAAGATCCTCGAGCTCATGGTTTCTCCTGAGAAGGCACCTGATGCTCCTACATATGTAACAATCAAGTTCGAGAAGGGTGTTCCTGTTGAAGTTGACGGACAGAAGCTCTCTCCTGCTGATCTTTTGAGATACTGCAACAAGGTTGCTGCTGCTAACGGTGTTGGTATCGCTGATATCGTTGAGAACCGTCTCGTTGGTATGAAGAGCCGTGGCGTTTATGAGACTCCAGGCGGAACTCTTCTTTTCGCAGCTCACCGTGAACTCGAGCTCTTGACTGTTGAGCGTGACACGATCCACTATAAGGATCTCGTAGCTCAGAAGTTCTCTGAACTCGTTTACTATGGTCAGTGGTTCCACCCACTCCGCGAAGCTCTTTCTGCTTTTGTTGATAAGACACAGGAAGTTGTTACAGGTGAAGTTAAGATGAAGCTCTACAAGGGTAACTGCTCACCTGCCGGAACAACATCACCATTCTCTCTCTATGATCCTGAGATCGCTACATTCGAAGCTGACGACGTTTACGATCAGGCTGATGCAGGCGGATTCATCAACTGCTTTGGTCTCCCAATGAAGGTCAACGCTAAGATGAAGCAGAAGAACGGATTGCTCTGATTTCAATATTGAATCAACGGGGTCGCGAGAGATCGCGGCCCTTTTTAGTTTTCGAAAAGGAGAAAAGGCATATGTATTATGTCCCTGACGGAACCACTCAATGCGGTTACTATGAATGCGAAGATTGTGAGACAGGGTTTCTTGACTTGAGGATCGCGCCAAGACTCGTCTGCCCTTACTGCGGAGAAGAAGTCGATATGGAAGTAGGTCCCGACGAAGAGATGCCCGTAGCTCATGAAGGAGCTAAGCTCATTAAGATGCTCGAAGGCGCTGAAGAAGTTGAAAAATACGATATCCTCCTGAGTTTGGCGATTACAGGCGGAGACTTTAATTGGATAGATTAAAGAAGGTTTTTATGAATAAAGAACAGATCAGATATTATGAGAACATCTCATCAAATGCTTTCGTCGGTTTGGATGAACTGGACTATGACGGATGGCAGCTTCGCTTCACTGACGGTTTCACCGGAAGAGCTAATTCTGTACAGATCAAAGGCGAATCTACGATCGACTTATCTGAGAAGATAAAATTCTGCGAGAAAGAATATGCCAAGCATAACCTACCGTGCATATTTAAGTTGACAGATGCAGATGAAGATTTCATCTCCGAGCTTGAAAAAAGAGGCTATCAGGTTGTTAAGCCAACCGACCTGATGCTCCTTCCTCTGAAAGATACTGTTATCGATAACGAGATATTAACTGATGTATGTTTCAGTTCATCTTCGGAAGGCTGGTTTGAATCATATTTCGAATTTGAGAATATGCAGGATGAAATAAAACAGGATCTGACAAGAAAGATACACGCCAAAGTATCTGTCGATCAGATCTACATCAAACTCATGCACGAAGGAAAAGTTGCAGCAGTTGCATCATTAGCTATCGAGGATGAAAACAGCTTGCTTCACAATGTGGTCGTATCCCCTGATCTTCGCGGCTTGGGACTTGGCAAGAAACTTTGCAAGGCTGCTATATTAATCTCAAAACAATCCGGAGCATCAAATATATATCTTCAGGTTATGCAGAATAATCCGATAGCAATG
Organism: uncultured Clostridia bacterium; assembly: GCA_947303255.1. Taxonomy (GTDB): domain Bacteria; phylum Bacillota; class Clostridia; order Saccharofermentanales; family Saccharofermentanaceae; genus Saccharofermentans. The sequence continues at coordinate 22,149 of CAMYXL010000056.1, forward strand.
AATCTGTATAACAAACTCGGTTTTAAGAAACAGTATACATATTACTATGATGTAAGTGATAAGCAACTTGTTACAACACCGTTATAGGTGATATATTATTTGAGTAATTATTGAACTTTAAAGGAGAAATACCATGGCAAAGAAAATGTGGGCAGGTAGATTTGAAAAGGCTACAGACGAGGCTGTTAACGATTTTAACTCTTCCCTTCCGTTCGACTGCAGAATGTATAAACAGGATATCGAAGGATCTGTAGCTCACAGCAAGATGCTTGCTAAGCAAGGAATCATCTCTCAAGAGGATGCAGATAAGATCCGCGAAGGACTCCTTTCCATCATGGATGATATCGATTCAGGCAAGCTTACATTTGACTCTGATGCAGAAGATATTCACATGTTTATCGAAGAAGAACTCACAAACCGTATCGGAGATGCCG
>CAMYXL010000057.1 GCA_947303255.1 uncultured Clostridia bacterium
TCTTTTGTCTCAATAAAAATGAACTTGCTGATCTGGAGATGGTCAATACCAGATTCGGAGTTGATTTCAAGGAGCATAGTAAGCAGAAATATTTCTCGGGTAAGGGAACAGAGGAAATTTCCTTTGAGTTCAGTGCCAACCCGGGTGAATCACTTAAACCTCTGAGCAGGATTGCTTCCGGCGGTGAAGCATCGAGGATCATGCTTGCTGTTAAGACGATCCTTTCTGAAGCCGACAGTACACCGACGCTTATTTTCGATGAGATCGATACAGGAATATCAGGTGCTGCTGCATTGAAGGTTGCCGAGAAACTTAAGGCGATATCAGGAAGACACCAGGTTTTGAGCGTGACTCATACTGCACAGATCGCTTCTGCTGCGGATACTAATTTCTATATCTGTAAGCATACTGATCTCGTATCTTCAAACACTGAGATAATCAAGCTCGATCAGGATGGAAAAATAAAAGAGGTATCAAGACTTCTGTCAGGTACCTCCGATGAAGAGTCATTTAATCTTGCCAAGAACCTTATAGCTCGATTCTGATATCGTTTCCGATAAGCTTTCGCATATCTTTGGGAATGTCACTTTTAAACTCCATCAATTCTTCAGTTACAGGATGTCTTAATGAAAGATAGTATGCATGTAATGCCTGTCTGCCGATAAGATGATCAAGATACTCTGAACCTTCTATGTCGTTAGGATTGTCGGTTGAGTTAGGACCGTAAAGACCGTCACCAACAAGCGGATGACCTTCGGATAATGAATGAACTCTTATCTGATGGCATCTTCCGGTCTCAAGAATAAATTCTACCAAAGATACGTTGTTTTCTTCGTTATAACAGACCTCTTTGTAGTGTGTAACTGAGGGATGACCGTCAGGTGCAACATCTCTTATCATTACTGAGTTAGGACGTCTTTTGATCGGTTTATCGATCGTTCCTTCAGACTTTTCATATCTGCCGTATACAACGGCCAGATATTTCTTATTCATCCCAAGCTTAGTTACTCTGTCATGAGCATAACCGTTTTTGGCAATAGCAATGATACCGGACGTTTCTCTGTCCAGACGCATGATAGGGTGCAAAGTGTTATCTGAAAGGAGTGTAAGAAGGGAATCATCAAGATGACCGTGTGTCGGATGGGTAACAATTCCTGCAGGTTTTTCGCATACAGCGATCCATTCGTCTTCATAGTAGATCTTTATGCCAGCATCAGTCTTGAGCTTTCCAGCATCATCTTCGTATTCAGCATACATGTGATCACCGGCTTTGACTTTGTCTATAACCCTTGTATGGACGCCGTTTATATCCATTTTTCCGTATAGTTTGACTCGTTTGATCATGTTGTTGCTCATGCCAAAACGGTCTCTCAATATATCACGGATTTCTACATTGTCATATTTGTCTTCGATTATGTAATTGATTTTCATTTCTAGCCTCGTCAAGTAAATTTATACTATATTTTCTTAACGATTTATACAATTGATTTTCGATTTTCCGAAAACTGACGTAATATTTGTTACGTTTTTAATAATGTTTATAAAAAAACGTTTTTATTACCTAGGGTTCTTGTTGTTTGAAATAATTAAATATGATAATCTTTTCGTCGGGAGGTGAGTCACAGTGTCTATTATTAAAATGACTCCGGAAGAACAGTCGGCTAAGTTCGAAGAAGTTCTTTCAAAATTCAGAGGCCAGGGACAGAAGGCTTTGATGGCTACCTTGCAGCAGTCTCAGGAGATCTACGGTTATTTGCCGCTTCCTGTTCAGCGTAAGGTTGCTGAGGCTTTGGATGTTTCTGTTGCCGAAGTCTATGGCGTAGTTTCATTCTACTCTTTCTTCTCCTTAAAGCCAAAGGGAGAATATGCTTTTAACGTATGTCTTGGTACAGCTTGCTACGTTAAGGGTTCACAGGCTTTGCTTGATAAGATCGAGGCTAGTCTCGGTATTAAGCAGGGCGACGTTACAGAGGATACAAAATTCTCTATTTCTGCATGCCGTTGTGTAGGTGCATGCGGTCTTGCCCCAGTCGTTCTCGTTAACGACGATGTTTACGGAAGACTTACACCGGATGAAATCCCGGGAATCATCGCAAAGTATAAGGAGGAAGCATAATGGATAATTATCGCGCTCATGTCCTTGTTTGTTGCGGTACAGGTTGTACATCTTCCAGTTCGGCAAAGATCATGGACAAATTGAACGAGCTTGTTAAGGCTAATGGGCTCGAGAATGATTGTAAGATCGTTAAGACAGGTTGCTTCGGTCTTTGTGCTCAGGGTCCTATCGTTGTTGTTAAGATCGGTGACCAGGAGACAATGTATTATCGTGTTACTGTTGATGATGCTGAAGAGATCATCAAGGAGCACGTTGTAAATGGTAATGTAGTCGATAGACTTAAGGAAACACCAAATTCCGACCCTACAGCTTTCTATTCTAAGCAGATGCGTATTGCTTTGAGAAACTGCGGTAAGATCAATCCTGATCATATCGAAGAGTATATCGAGCATGACGGTTATAAGGCATTGGGAACAATCCTTTCTGAGAAGAGAGATCCTGATGCAATCATCCAAGAACTCATTGACTCCGGTCTCCGTGGTCGTGGCGGCGGCGGATTCCCAACAGGTCTTAAGTGGAAGTTTGCTTCCGGTAACAGAGGACAGGGAATCACAAAGTACGTTTGCTGTAACGCCGATGAGGGTGACCCGGGTGCGTTCATGGATCGTTCCATCCTTGAGGGTGACCCACACAGCGTAATCGAGGCTATGGCTATCGCAGGTTACTGTATCGATGCTCATCAGGGTTACGTTTATGTACGTGCTGAGTATCCAATCGCAGTTGAGCGTTTGGGCCACGCTATCGAAGAAGCTCGTGAAAAGGGCTGGCTCGGTAAGAACATCCAGGGTTCTGGTTTTGACTTCGATCTCGACATCCGTCTCGGTGCTGGTGCATTCGTATGCGGTGAGGAGACAGCTTTGATGAGATCCATCGAAGGTAAGAGAGGTAACCCGACACCACGTCCACCATTCCCGGCTATCAAGGGTCTTTTCGGTAAGCCAACAATCCTTAACAACGTTGAGACATATGCTAACATCCCAATGATCATCAACAAGGGTGCTGCATGGTTTGCTTCCCTCGGTACTGAGAAGTCTAAGGGTACTAAGGTATTCGCTCTCGGTGGTAAGGTTAACAACGTAGGTCTCCTTGAGATCCCTATGGGTACAACAGTTCGTGAGATCGTATTCGATATCGGTGGCGGTATCCCTAACGGTAAGGCATTTAAGGCTGTTCAGACAGGTGGTCCTTCCGGCGGATGTATCCCGGCATCACTTCTTGATACACCTATCGACTATGATAACCTCGTTGCTGTAGGTTCCATGATGGGTTCAGGCGGAATGATCGTTATGGACGAAGACACTTGTATGGTCGACATCGCTAAGTTCTTCCTCGAATTTACAGTTGATGAGTCCTGTGGTAAGTGTGCTCCTTGTCGTATCGGTACAAAGAGAATGTACGAGATCCTTACAAAGATCACAGACGGTACAGGAACTCTTGAGGACCTCCAGGCTCTCGAAGATGTTGCTGTTGCTCTCAAGAACGGTTCTCTCTGTGCTCTTGGTCAGACAGCTGCTAACCCGATCCTCTCAACACTCAAGCACTTCCGTGAAGAGTATGTTGAGCACGTAGTTGATAAGAAGTGCCGTTGCGGCGTATGTAAGAACCTTCTTACATATACAATCGAGAAGGATAACTGTTTCGGTTGCGGAATGTGTGCTAAGGCTTGTCCTGCAGGCGCAATCTCCAAGACAGATTACACAGCTCCAGGCAAGAAGCTTCCTGCAATGGAGATCGATCCTTCCAAGTGTGTTAAGTGCGGAGCTTGTATGGCAACATGTAAGTTCAAGGCAATCGTTAAGAAGTGATAAGAAAGGAGATTAGAAAAATGGCTGATAATATGGTTAATGTTACCATTGACGGAGTTAAGGTTTCTGTTCCTTCATCTTATACAGTTCTTGAGGCTGCCAGAGCTGCCGGAATCAAGATCCCTACTCTTTGCTTTTTGAAAGATGTAAACCAAATCGGCGCATGCCGTGTTTGCCTCGTTGAAGTCGAGGGCGCTCGTGCTTTGGCTGCTGCTTGTGTAATGCCTGTTAACGAAGGCATGGTTGTACACACAAACTCTGCTAAGGTTCGTCAGACAAGAAAGAATACTCTCGAGATGATCCTTTCCGATCATAACGTTGACTGTCTTTCCTGTATCAGAAACGGTAACTGCGAACTCCAGTCCCTTACAGAGGAGTACGGTATTCGTAAAGTTACATTTAAGGGAATTAAGTCCCAGTCAGTACTTGACGACAAGTCTTTCTCTATCGTTAGAGATGGTTCCAAGTGCGTTAAGTGCGGCCGTTGCGTAGCTGCTTGTAAGAAGCAGAGCATCGGTGTATTGAGCTTCCTCAACAGAGGATTTGAGACATCAGTTGGTCCTGCTTATGATATCTCTATGGCAGATGCTCCATGTATCTACTGTGGTCAGTGTATCGTATCTTGTCCTGTTGGCGCTCTCCATGAGAAAGAAGAGACAGACAAGGTTTGGGACGCTATCAATGATCCTTCTAAGCACGTTGTTATGCAGGTTGCTCCTGCTGTTCGTGCTGGTATCGGTGAGGAGTTCGGTCTTCCTATCGGAACAAGAGCAACAGGCAAGATGTTTGCTGCTATGCACCGTCTCGGTGTTGATAAGGTTTATGACACTAACTTCGGTGCTGACCTTACAATCATGGAGGAGGGTACTGAGCTTCTTGGAAGACTCAAGAACGGCGGCGTTCTCCCTATGATCACATCATGTTCTCCAGGATGGATCCGCTTCTGCGAATTCTACTTCCCAGAGTTCATTCCTAACCTTTCTTCCTGTAAGTCTCCACACGAGATGGAAGGTGCTCTTATCAAGACGTACTATGCAGAGAAGAATGGCATCGACCCTAAGGATATCGTAGTTGTTTCTGTAATGCCTTGTACTTCTAAGAAGACAGAGGCTGCTCGTGAACAGCTCGTTAACAAAGATGGTCTCCGTGATGTAGATATCGTTCTTACAACTCGTGAGCTCGCTCGTATGATCAAGCAGGCAGGTCTTAACTTTAACTCACTTCCTGATGAAGGACCTGACACTGATCTTCTCGGTGAGTACACAGGTGCTGGCGTTATCTTCGGTGCTACCGGTGGTGTTATGGAAGCTGCTCTCCGTACAGTTGCTGATATCCTCGAGGAGAAGGATCTCCCTAACTTCGAGTATACACAGGTACGTGGTGTAGAGGCTGACGTTAAGGAAGCTACTCTTACACTCGCTGGTAAAGAGATCAAGGTTGCTGTTGCACACTCCACAGCTGCTGCTCGTGAGCTCCTTACAAAGATCAAGAACGGTGAAGCTAATGATTATGCATTCATCGAGATCATGGGTTGCTCCGGCGGATGCGTATGCGGTGGTGGTCAGCCAATCGTTCCTGCACAGGATCTCATGGATATCGATATCCGTGCTGAGCGTGCAAAGGCTCTCTACGAAGAGGATAAGGTAATGCCTGAAAGAAAGTCTCATAAGAACTCTCAGGTTATGCAGCTTTACAAGGATTTCCTTGGCGAGCCTAACGGACACAAGGCTCATGAGCTCCTCCACACAACTTATGGACAGCGCGAGATCTCTCCTGATTCCGTACTTGAGAAATAAGTTGATCAGAAATAATATCTGAATTTTCAGAGGCTGGTGTAGAAATACACCGGCCTCTATATTTTTCTGACATTTATGTTGTGTTGATATCTATAATTCGACATTGTCAATATTTAGAACTGTTAAATTATTGACATGGTAATTATTGACTATTAGACTGTAATCGGGCCTATACAAATGATTAAATTCCGGGATTGTTAGAAAGGATGATTTTATCATGAAAAAGAAGATCTTGAGTTTGATTTTGGTTTTGTTTGTTGTAGGCGGAGGTTATGAATTTCTTCCTAAAGTAATTAATCCGTTCCAGACAACAGTATGTGCAGCAACAGTTACTACAGGAGCTTACAGAGTAACTGGACCTTTTACATTGTATGTGTATGAGTATATGTCATACCCTGCTTTTCCAGGCGGCAATCGAGGAGAATGGGTTAAAACAAGTATTAAGCATAATTACAAAGTTGGAGAAGTCATAACTCCAATTTACAACAGTAAAAAAGGTCAGTGGGTTGATTCAAAAACTGGTTGTAATTTGAAAGATGCTCCACAGTGCTACTTAACGAAGTTGTATTAATAATTTTATGATAGATCTCCGTATCAAGTTTGATACGGAGATTATTTTTGTCTGAAATATGCACGCTTGTGGACTAATTGTTAATTGTTTTTAAACAGATGTTTTTCTTGAAACAATATTCTTATTTGTTTCGTTTACTAGATATGGAATAAATTTTGGAGGGATAGAATAATGAAAAGAATCATTACCACCTTAGTGGCAGGTTCAGTCCTGCTCTCATTTACTGCGTGCAGTAAATCTACACAACAGAATGATAAGATCAATTTAACTGAATCATCAGTTTTTACTGAAGTTTCCACAGAAGTAACAACATCTGAAACGGAAAAAACTTCAAGTAAGGTATCAAGCAGTTTAACTAATCCTGCTAACAGTGGATTAAGATTATATCCTGTATATCAATCTATAAAACTGCTGACACTCGGAGCACAAGTTTATACATTTGATCCGGGATACTTTGATGATCAACGGCAATCTTATCTACAGTGATTTTTCATATGTTGATTATTATCTGGAAAATGACAGTTATATTGTTGTTAATCTCGGTGAGTTCGGAATAGAAGAATGCGGTCTTGTTTCTGCAGACGGAAGTAAGAGTACATCACTTGATTATAACGGCTATTATATTGATTATGACGGCACAACATATCTCACTAAGTATGAGAAGGGCACTATGATCATTTCTTGTTTCGATAAGGATCTGAATGTTGTTTTCGAGAATAAAGAGATAAAAGTAAATTCCAATGTTGCTTCAGCATTGTATGGCAAAAGAGGTGTCTGTGTAAGAGGTTCATTTGAAAATACAACAGTCATTGGAACTATGGATACTAATCATGATATATATAATTGTTTGATCGATAATGAGACAGGTGAAATGATCGCTAATGTAGAAAGAGTTTATGGAGATATACTTATCGATGGTTTGAATATGGGTTTGAATATCTATGATTCAGACGGAAAGTCTATTGAAGATCTTAGTACATATAAGAGATATGTCCTTTTCCCGAAGGAAGGATTGATCTTGTACAACGACTATCAGGCTGTAGCAGTTGATCTCGAGGGCAATATCGTTAATACGATCGATCTTAAGGATGGATATTTTATTGATAGTACCGACAATTTTATTATCATGAACAATGATTATGAAACAAATATCTACGATAAACAGTTGAATTTCGTTATGAAGTGTACGGATGTAAGACTTAGAAGCGGTCTTGTTTTTGAACTCATCCCAGGTGATCCGACATCTATCATACATACATCTTATGAGGGCGGATTTATTGTTAATGTAATCTCAGGAAATAAGGTTTCCGTTGATGTATATGAAAGTGATTTCAGAATAGTAGATGAATTGGGCCTGATTTATTTGAATGGTGATGATTCAGTATGCGGATTCTATGATGTAGAACTCAATAAAGTAGATCAAACATATGGCTATGGCTTTTTAGCTACTGATACGGTAACAGGTGAAGTCTATATTTCAGTCTATGATTCGGATAATGATATTTCCACTGTTTATAATGCTACAACAAGTGAGATCTATTGTGAACTAGATGGCTATTTGCATGATTACTATATGGTAAATGACGGAATTCTTAGTGGCCTTCTCGGTAGCAGACCTTATAGCGTTAAATCCAATTATACCAAATACAGCATTATTGTCGGCAATGACGGTGAGATCGTTCAGAAATTTGAGGTTGAAAACGGCTGAATAATTTAAGCCATAATATTCTCTCTTTAGGTTGTCTCAGATGTGTATTTCACATTTGAGGCAACCTTTTGCTATAATCAGAAAAAACTTGTGAGAGGTATATATTATGAGAACTCCGACTATTGAAACAGAAAGACTAATCTTAAGACCGCTTACTGTCGATGATGCTCAGAATGCTTTTGAACGCTGGACAACTGATCCGGAGGTAGCTAAATACATGATGTATACCGCTCACAAAAGTATTGATGAAACCATAGGTTGGATGTCCACAATTGATATAGACAGTGATACAGCTTATGACTTTGCAATCTGCGCTAAGGATGAAGATAATTATCTTTTCGGAAGCTGCGGAGTATATTACTGCAAGGATGATCAGGTTTTCGAAGTAGGATATAACCTTGCCAGGGATCACTGGCGTAAGGGCTATGGTACTGAGGTTATGCAGGCTTTGGTTGATTTTACCGTTAAACAATTACATCAGACCGCGATCAGAGGCAGATACGATATCCATAATGAAGTATCAGGTCATGTAATGAAGAAATGCGGATTTGAATATATAGGTGAGGGTAAAGGGTTTAAGTATGACGGAGTAACACCTCACGACTATTACTTGCTTCGATATAATGTAAAAGGAGAGAAGACTGATCTTAAGCTTTATAACGGTCTATCAGTTGCTCCTATCGGTTTTGGTACATATAAGGCAGAAGAAGGTTCTGTATCCAAGGCTATCGAGAACGGCTACAGATACTTTGATACGGCTTCTTTCTACATGAATGAGGAGATGGTCGGAAAAGAGATTAAGGAATCCGGTATCCCTAGAGAAGAAGTATTCCTTGCAAGTAAGATCTGGCCGACTGAATTCGGTTATAAAGAGACATATGAGGCTTTTGAAAGATCAGTAAGTAAGCTTGGAACTGATTATCTTGATCTTTATCTAATCCATTGGCCTAAGCTAACTAAGAAGGATGATCAATGGAAGAGAAAGCTCTCTGATACCTGGAAAGCTATGGAGGAACTCTATAAAGCAGGTAAGATCAAGGCTATCGGCGTTAGTAACTTCCTGCCGCATCACTTAAAGGTTATCATGGATAACTTCGAGACTAAGCCTATGGTAAACCAATTGGAGCTTCATATCGGATATATGCAGCAGTATACTGTCGATTTCTGCAAAGCCAACGATATTCATGTTCAGGCCTGGAGCCCTATGGGCAGGGGAAGGCTCAATGAAGATGAGTTCATTAATTCTATTGCTCGAAAATACTTGGTTACACCTCAGAAGTTGATGCTTAGATTCCTTAATCAAAACGGAATTTCAGTCATTCCCAAAACGAATGACCCGGTTAAGATGAGTCAAAATCTTGATATTTTCGGTTTTACTATCTGCGATGAGGATATGTCATTACTCATGGCACTGCCTCAAACAGGCTTTTCAGGGGAGTTTGCGGATTCCGTTGAATTTGAGGGAAGGATGTAAAATATACCGTTTTTATCTTTTGTTGACACTTTATTATTTTATTTCTATAATTTATTAGACATTTTTTGTCATTTATTAAATTGAACTTTGATAATTAAATATTTGGAGGTGAATACCAAGATGGAGTGGTTATATGCTCTCATCGGTATAGTTCTTGGTATTCTTTTGGGTATTGTATTAACTGTTATTTATTTTAAGCGAGGATTATCTTCGCAGCAGAAACAATTGCAGGATGACATTCAGAAGGCTGAAGCAGAGAATGCGAAGCTGCTGGGTGAAGCTCAGAAGAACGCAGAAAACCGTAAGAGAGATTTACTGTTGCAGGCAAAAGAAGAAATCTCTAAAGCACGTGTCGAATTGGAGCGTGACGTAAGAGAAAGAAAGCAGGAGCTTGCAAAGGAGAGAAACAGGCTTGATCAGAAAGAAGAGACCCTTGATAAGAAGATCAGTAATATCGAGGTAAAGGAATCTGAGATCGAGAATATCAGAAAAGAGATCGCTGTTACTCAGCAGAAGGCTAAGGAGCTCGAAGCTAAGAAAGAGGCAGAACTCGAGAAGATATCAGGACTCAGTATTCAAGAGGCAAGATCTCTTGTTTTGGAGGCTGCAGAGCGTGAATATAGTCATGATATGGCTACAATGCTCAAGCAGATGGAGGAAAAGACCAAGGCCGAAGCAGATAAGGTCGCTAAGGATATAATCGTAAGTTCTATCCAGAGATACGCTTCGGATTATGTTTCAGAAGTAACAGTATCAGTCGTTTCACTGCCTAGCGATGAGATGAAAGGACGTATCATCGGTCGAGAAGGACGTAACATTCGTGCTATCGAGACTATCACAGGTGTCGATCTTATTATCGACGATACACCTGAAGCAGTTATATTGTCGTCCTTTGATCCGATCAGACGAGAGATCGCAAGACTTACGATCGAGAAGCTCGTTGTCGATGGACGTATCCATCCGGCTAGGATTGAAGAAATGGCTAACAAAGCCAGAAAAGAGGTTAACAACACCATCAAGCAGGAAGGTGAGCGCGCTGCTTATGATACAGGCGTCATGAACCTGCATCCTGAGATCATTAAGTATCTCGGACGTTTGCGTTACCGTACGAGTTTCGGTCAGAATGTATTGCAGCATTCTATCGAGGTTTGTTGGATCGCTGGAATGATGGCATCAGAGTTGGGCCTTGACGTACAGATGGCACGCCGTGCAGGACTTTTGCATGATATTGGTAAGGCAGCTGATTTTGAGCAGGATGGCTCACATATTGAGATCGGTGCCGAGATAGCCAGAAAGTACAAAGAATCACCGGAGATCATTAATGCCATTGAGGCACATCACGGTGATGTTGATCCACAGACTGCTATCGCAGTTTTGGTAGCTGCTGCCGATGCTATTTCAGCAGCAAGACCGGGTGCACGTAGAGAGAATCTTGAGACTTATATCAAGAGAATCCAGAAGCTTGAAGAGATTGCAACATCTTTCGAAGGCGTTGAGAAGAGTTATGCAATCCAGGCCGGACGTGAGATCCGCGTAATCGTTTCCCCTGAGAAGGTAGGAGACGATGATATGATCTTGAAAGCAAGACAGATCTGTAAGAAGATTGAGGATGAGTTGGATTATCCTGGTCAGATCAAGGTTAATATCATTAGGGAGACTAGAGCAACAGATGTTGCAAAGTAATTAAGTGTTATATTATTTTGAATATAGATTGTTGTATGTCACCTCAAAGACCGTCTTTAATTAGGCGGTCTTTTTTTTGCCTTTTATATGATAAAATATCACCATAGAATTGGAGGTTTAAACATTGAAGATCTGTTTTATCGGTGATATTGTTGCTTCGCCCGGAAGAAGGGTTTTAAACAGGCAGTTGCCGTCGTTTCTGAGAGATAACAATATAGATTTCTGTGTTATTAATGCCGAGAACTCAGTTCACGGTCTTGGTGTTTCTCCAAAAGTATTGGATGAATTGTTCAAATTGGGCGTTGATGCCGTTACGTTGGGCAATCACACATTTTCCTACAGGGATTTTCTTAGTCAGGCCGGAAAGTATAAGAACGTGGTCGTTCCAGCCAACGTGTCTTGTAAGTGGCCGGGGTCAAAGTTTTCGATAATAGAAAAGAACGGCTTTAAGCTTGCTGTATTTAATCTTATGGGACAGGTCGATATGGGAATGTATTCTGATTCTCCTTTCGAAAAAGCGAACGAGCTGTTGACTGAGATCAATAAAGAGCGCCCGAATGCCATATTCCTGGACTTTCATGCTGAGGCAACGTCCGAAAAGCAGGCTATGGGTTACTTCCTGGATGGCAGAGTATCGATCGTTGCAGGTACTCATACCCATGTTCAGACCGCGGATGACAGGATCCTTCCTCAGGGAACGGGATATATCACGGATGTCGGTATGACGGGATGCCAGGATTCCATCATAGGAATGGATATTGATACGTCTTTGACCAGATTTGTTGAGAAAGTTCCTGCAAAATATCTGCCGGCTGAGGGTGAAGCCTCGATGTGTGGTATAATTTGCGAAGTCGATTATAATGGTAAATGTAATTCTATAAGCAGGTTTTGTATATATGAGTGAATATTTGGTAGATAAGAAAAGCGTAAAGCCTTGGAAATTGGTCCTTTGCTTTGTTTCAGCATTGATTTTGATCGGGATAGATCAGTTAACAAAATACTTAGTAGTTAAGAAACTTCCTGAATACGGTCAGCACGTCATCATTAAGGATTTCTTCTCGTTTTATCATGTAAGAAATACCGGAAGTGCATTCAGCATGTTTGCGGACAGATCATGGGGTATCTATTTTCTTTCAGCTATCTCGCTTTTGATGAGTATCGTTCTGGCTTACGGTATCTATAAGTCCATGCGTCATAAGGGCTTCTTCCTTAAGGCTGCTCTTGTTATGTTCTTTGCTGGCGCTTGGGGCAACCTCATCGACAGACTCAGACTTCATTATGTTGTTGATTTCTTGAGATTCGACTTCGGAAGCTATACTTATCCGATATTTAATTTTGCGGATATTTGTGCCGTTGGCGCTACTTTCGTTATGATTTTCCTCGTTATCTTCAGAAATAAGCAGATCGACAGTTATCTGTCTCTTTTCGAATTAAAGGGTAAGAAAAAGAATGATCAAACAGCTTGAAGTTGAAGTTGGCGGACAGCGTATTGATGCATATATAGCATCTGAATTACCTGATATATCCAGGTCTTATGTTGCCGTGCTCTTATCCGACGGCAAGATCACCTGTGAAGGCGTAAATAAGCTTAAGGCCAGTTATAAAGTTCAGCCGGGAGATAAGATAACTATTGATATCCCTGCTCCTGTTGAGACTGATACGAAGCCTCAGGATATTCCACTTGATATAGTATATGAAGATGATGATCTTATTATCATCAATAAGCCGCAGGGTATGGTCGTTCATCCTGCATGTGGTCATCATGAGGATACTCTCGTTAATGCACTTTTACATCATTGTAAGGGTAATCTGTCAGATATTAACGGTGTAATCAGACCCGGAATCGTCCACAGGATCGATAAAGATACATCAGGTATCATGATCGCAGTTAAGAATAATGAGACACACCAGGCTCTGGCTGATATGCTCGCCAAGCATGAGATAGTAAGACAGTACAGATGTATCGTTCACGGTATCGTATCACCTGATAAGGGAACTATCGATGCTCCTATCGGAAGATCTTCCACAGACAGAAGAAAGATGACTGTCAGGGAAGAAGGCAAAGAATCAGTAACCCACTTTACAGTGGTTCAAAGATATAAGGAAGCAACTGATCTGTCGCTTCTTCTCGAGACCGGTAGGACTCATCAGATCAGGGCTCATATGTCCTATATCGGTCATCCGCCTGTAGGAGATCCGATATATAGCGGCAGAAGACCGACCTACGGTCTTGAAGGACAGGCTCTTCACAGTAAGTCGATATCGTTCATTCATCCTAGAACAGGTGAGAGACTTGAATTTGAAGTAGACCTTCCTGAGTATTACAAAGAAGTATTGAACAAACTGACACCAATAGATCCGGGCAGATGAGGTAACAATGGTAGAAAGAATCGATGATTGCCGTTCCGACATTGTAAGTGTAGGAACATTATTCAATAAAGTTAAGAGTGAGTATAACGTATCCATTGAGGTTGACGGCAATTCCGTCGTAATCAACGGTGACAACAACCTGATGGTCCTTCGTGCAAAGGAAGCCATCTCCGGTCTTCTTGAATTATCTGACAAGAACGAGATCGACCCTATGCTCGTTGATTATGTTATCTTTCTCGAAAACACGGGCAAACTCGAAGAATTCCTTCAGATGAAGGATGAAGTCTTTTTTACAACGTATAGCGGCAGACCTTTGAAAGCTAAAACTTTGGGCCAGAGGTTTTATATCGATGCTCTTAAGAGAAGCGAGCTTGTTATCTGCAGCGGTCCTGCAGGATCAGGAAAGACTTTCTTAGGTGTAGCAATGGCCGTTAAGGCTTTTCGAAATAAGGAAGTATCAAGGATCATCTTAACAAGACCTGCAGTTGAAGCAGGTGAGAAGTTGGGATTCTTGCCGGGTGATATCGCAGAGAAGGTTAATCCTTATATGCGCCCGATCTATGATGCCCTTATTGCTCTTTTGGGACAGGAAAACTTTGAAAAGTACTACGATAAGGGACTTATCGAAGTTTCGCCGTTGGCATTTATGCGTGGCCGTAACCTTGATGATGCTTATGTTCTTCTTGATGAAGCACAAAATACCACAGTTGATCAGATGATGATGTTCTTAACCAGACTTGGTATGAACTGCCGTGCATGCGTATGCGGAGACTTCACACAGATCGATCTTCCAAGGGGCGTAGTATCAGGCCTTTATGACTCAATGGATGTACTTAAGGGCGTAGATGGTGTATCATTAATTAGTTTAGGAGAGGCAGATATCGTACGTAATCCGCTGGTTCAGAGGATCGTTCGTGCCTATGCCGACAGAGAGAAGAGTAAGACGGAGGATTCTTGATGCACAGAAGGCTTAAGCGAGCTATAGGCATTATTGTAGCTATCGCAGTTCTCGTAACTGTGACGGTTTCTGTGTTTTTCGGATATATACCTGTAAAGTATGATTACTCGATAGGTTCTGTAGCAACCTCCGATATTTATGCATCCCGTAACGTCATCGATAATTATCAGACAAAGTACGATGCCGTAATGGCTAAGAATTCCGTTAAGACCATCATGGTAAGGTCAGGATCGGAATCTTCCGATAATATCGCCAATATCAAGAGCTTTTTCCAGCTGGTAAGACAGTCTAGAGCGATGACTTTGGATGATTACGGTACTAAGGTCAGCGATCTTCAGCCTATTATCGATACACTTATCTCTAACGTAAAGGATACGATGGATTATAATCTTTCGCAGGAAGATGCCGAGACTTATCTTTCAATGTCTTTCAGTGCATTTAACTATCTTGAGGATAAGGCTAATTCAGTTACTGAGATCCTTATGATGGATATAGCTGACAGCGATAGTCTTAATATCCAGCTCAATAATCAGCTTAAGTCTATTTTCGAAGAAGATAATACATTTGATCCATATAGCGATCTTTTGAACAGGACAATGTCCGGTATCCTTCAGCCTAATGCCGTTTTTGATGATGCGGCTACCAATGAGGCTGCACAGAATGCCTATAATGAGGTAATGGATAATCCGGTCGAGATACAGAAGGGAACTAAGATCATATCTGCAGGCGAAGTTATCACTGAGCATAATTATCAGATATTAAGCGATCTGGAGCTTCTTTCCGAGGATTCGTTTGATTATCTCCTCTTATTCAGAGTTATGCTCTATGTGGCGGCAGTTACTGTTATCATGGTCTTCTATCTGAGACTTCGCAAGGATAAGATCAAAGTTGATTTCAGGATCTTCCTGGCACTTTGCATCATCTTTGCCATTCCTGTTGTAGTAGGTCTTTACGCTTCAAACATTTCTTATCAGCTTGTAGCAATATTGTTCTTTACTACTATATGCTCATCATTCCTTGGCGTAACGGATTCGATTATACTTTCAGTATTTATTCTTGTTTACATGTGGCCGATATATTCATTTGATTCGGAGATGTTCATGTCTTCTTTGGCTGGAATCGTCGTATCAGCTTCATTATCCGGCAGGAACAAAGCTAATAACAACTCTGCGGCTCTTATCATTTTCCCGACATTAAGTGTATCAGTTGTTTCTGTTATCCTTAACTTCCTTAACGGATCGACCAGAAACGGTTATATTGATTCATTCACGATGTCAGCATTGTCATCGTCCATCTCGATTGTTGCAGCAATAGGTCTTACACCTATCTTTGAACTTATATCGGGGGCTGTTTCTCCTGTTAAGCTCATTAACCTCTCGCAGCCGAGCCAGCCGCTTTTGAAGAGACTCTTTATCGAGGCACCCGGTACTTCCCAACATTCCATGATGGTTGCTAATCTTGCCGATGCTGCAGCCGATGCTATCGGTGCGGATGCGCTCCTTTGCCGTGTCGGTTCATATTTCCATGATATCGGTAAGCTCAATAATCCGGGATATTTTACGGAAAACCAGAAGGATTACAATCCTCATACTGTATTAACTCCTATGGAGAGCTGCGCTATCATTACGGCTCATACCGAAGACGGTGTTAAGATGGCTCAGAAGGATAATCTTCCTAAGGCTCTTATCGATATTATCAATCAGCATCACGGTAATACATATCCTTCTTATTTCTACAAGAAAGCTATCGAAGAAGCTAAGCTCAAGGGACTTCCTGAGCCTAATCCGGACGATTACAGATATAAGGGCGAGGTTCCAAATACCAAGGAAGCGGCTATCATCATGCTTGCTGATACCTGTGAGGCAGCTTTGAAATCTGCTAAGACCACTGATATTGCTCAGTGTGAGAGTATCATCAGAAAACTCATCAAGCATAAGATCGAAGAAGATCAGCTTGTTAAATCCCAATTGTCTTTCGATGACCTTGAGAAGATCATCAAAGCCTTCCTGAATATCTATTCGGGTCAATTCCACGAAAGGATCAAATATCCTGAATGAAAATAATCTTAAGCAATGAACAGCGTAAATATTCTTCTGAGACCATAAACGGTTTTATGCCCCTTTTCGAAAAAGCATGCGAAAAGATCGTCGAAGAAGATATCATGCCTTTTATCCTTACTAAAAATCAGGATAAGATGTACGTTAATCTTACTTTGGTAGGTTCCGAGAAGATACGTAAGATGAATGCGGAATTCAGAAATGTCAATAAGGTCACTGATGTTCTTTCGTTCCCGATGCTCGACATGAGAAACGGCAAACTTAATGGTGAACTGGATCCATCAGATTTTGAGTATGATCAGAACGGTGAACAGGTCATCTGCTTGGGTTCCGTCGTTATATGTCCGGAGGTCTGCGAGAAGCAGGCACTGGAATACGGACACAGCATCGAGAGGGAAGCAGCATTCCTTTTCGTTCATTCGATGCTCCATCTTTTGGGATTTGATCATATTGAAGCAGAAGACGAATCACAGATGATCTTCTGGCAGAAAAAGCTCATGTTCGATATCGGATTAGCTTTCGAAGATGAGATCGAGTTTGTATCTCATGAAGGTGAGATGAAGAATGATAATATTGCTTTTGAGGCAGGTACGCCGTGTAAGCATGTTGGATATGTATCGATCCTGGGTCGTCCAAACGTAGGTAAGTCCACATTGCTCAACTATATAACGGGAATGAAGCTAGCTATTGTTTCTCATAAGCCTCAGACAACAAGAACAAATATAAGATCTATATATAATGGCAAAGATTCTCAGCTTATCTTCGTTGATACACCCGGTGTGCATAATCCGAAGTCTGAACTTTCCAAGATCATGGTCGAGAATTCTTTTAACAGCGCTAAGCATTCTGACATCGTACTACTCATGGCTGACGGCAGATTTACTGAGCCTGCTGCTGTTGAGAAGAAACTTTTGGAGCTTTGCAAGCAGAATAAGAAGAAGGTTATCCTCGCGATCAACAAGTCTGACGATATTTCCAAGGAATCACTTCTTCCTACTATCAGCAATTATTCTGCGCTTTTCGATTTTGATGAGGTTATTCCAATAAGTGCAAGAACAGGTGATAACGTTGATGTTCTTCTTAAAGCTATCGAGGAAAGACTTCCTGAAGGCCCGAGACTTTTTGATTCTGAGGTTATGACTAACCAGACAGAAAGAGAGATCGCCTCCGAACTTATAAGAGAACAGATCCTACACTATACAAATCAGGAGATCCCACACGGAACTACTGTTGTTGTTGATGAGTTTAAGGAGAAATTTAATGATAATGCTGAGGATGAATACGACAGGGAAATGGTCGTTATCCATGCATCCATTATTTGTGAGCGTAAGTCCCATAAAGGTATACTTCTCGGTAAAGACGGTCAGATGATCAAGCGTATAAGCACCAAGGCCAGGATCAATATTGAAAGACTTACGGGATGCAAGGTATATCTCGAATTGTTCGTAAAAATCAGAGAGGATTGGAAGAACGACGATCTGTACCTTAAGCAGTACGGTTATTTTGTCGAGGAGGATGACTGATGGCATCTGAACCGATCTCACTTCGTGGTGTCATTTTAAGTTCCGGTGAGTTCAAAGATAAAGACAGGATCATTACGTTCCTTTCCTCCGAGGCTGGTGTTATCAATGTCTGTGTCAAAGGTTCTGGTAAGCAGGGAAGTAAGCTTCTTTCTGCGACGATTCCGTTCATGGTATGCGATATCGTTGTATCGATGACCGGAAACTATTACTATCTCAAGGAGTTCTCGATAGTTTACTCCAATTCCGAGATATTGAACTCTCTTGAAGCAATGACCTGTGCCGCACATATTGGCAAACTTCTTTCTACGTCATATATTGACGATACGAATTCCAAAGTCATGTATGAATTATGCGTATATACTTACTATGCGTTATCGAAAGATCCTGAAGACCATAAACTCATCTATTCTGCATTCAACTGGAGATTTCTGTATCTTCTCGGGTACTGTATACTCTATACACATTGTAATTCCTGTTCCGGAGAGTTCGATTCTTCGGCTTATTTAAGCTATTCGACAGGTGAAGCACACTGCGTTGACTGCTACGGTAAAGGAAGGACATTTGAAGATATGATGCTTATGAGTTCTGCCGGAATAAAAGCATTAAACCATTTCATTGAATCTGATATCAAAAAACTGTTTATGGTCAAGGTCGATGATAACACGCTTAAAATGCTGTCTCTTTTTACTACCAGATGTCTGGATATACAGCTTGAAGGTACATATGACTCATATCTGGAACTTATGAGAGATCTTGATGTTTAGATCTTACGAAACTCAGTAAATCTGATTAGCAAATTATCACAGATCGATCATATAGTTATTTGCTTTTTGTTGAGCAGTAATGTAAAATCATAAAGCCAATTAAATGCGGATGTGGCGGAATTGGCAGACGCGCTAGCTTCAGGTGCTAGTTTGGGCAACCAAGTGCAGGTTCAAGTCCTGTCATCCGCACCATTTATGTAACCTGTTTCATTATGAAACAGGTTATTTCTTTGCAAATTTATCATCCTATTGTAAAATAAATTTGTGTATGGGGATGCCTAAACGTTTCTTTTTCTGTTTAAGCATGCCTATTTTTTGAGAATTGGAGGTTTTTATGAGAAAGTTTAGATCGATAGCTCTTTCATTGGTTACTGTAGTCTTATTAGCTGTTGTTATACCATTGTTTGCACCGGGTCTGACTACCAATGTTAATGCAGCAAGTGATGTCGTTGAAGTTGGCACATTGGATTCGCTTAGTGACGCTTTAGTTAATAGTTCAAATAAAAATAAGTTAATTAGGTTGACATCTGATATTGAATCAGATGTTGAAATATATATATCCTATCCTCTGACTTTGGATCTTAATGGTCATTCGATTAAATTCAGTAATGACGGTTTTTTAGGGATTTATTTATCCGATCCCGATGATATCGTAACATTTACCGGAAATGGTTATATCAGTGGAAATTATTATGGTGGCGGGATAATTTATGTAAATAACGGCAGTCTCGTTTTTGAATCCGGTACTGTTGAAAATCTGAATAAAACTCAAGGATGTCCTATTAATTTAGGAGATAATAGATGCACTATAAAAAACGGTGTATTTATTGGAAAAGATAGCGACTGGTTCTATGAAGTCGGTGAAAATGTAACGTATTACTCATATTATAACAAATATGATTCGAAAACCGGATTGTGGTCAGACTTTTTTAACGAACTTAAAGTTGCCGGAAAAAGTGTAGATAGTATGAATTGCAAGGATATACTGGGTGATGGAGTTTTTAGTTATGATTTTGAAAACAAAACTCTTCATATTAACGGAAATTGCAATTACAGTTCTAAAAGTTCTGTTGTTTATAGTTATGTTTCTGGTCTGATCATCGATATTCAAGGTCCATCATCTCTAGTTGGTAATCTTAATTTGAACGGTGATACCACTATAACCGGTAATAACAAGTTGATAGTTACTTTCGATGATCTTTCGAGTCGAAGTGTTTATTGTAATAATCTTCTGATCAAGGATGTTTCCATTGAATTTCAAGGTAAAGGCGATGGTATTCGCTCATTCGATGGAGAACTAACAATTGAAAATGCTCTGATTAATGATAATACTGATGGCGAATCTATAAGGTTTGATAATGTATTCAGTTTAAATCATTGTAAGATCGTTGAACCTGAAAAGGCTGTTATTAAATCCCATGCTATATATATGGAAAACGGAACGGATATTGCAACCAAGCTCGTTATTCTACCAGATAACATGTGGGGTCCGATTGAATATACATGGTCTGATGATTATTCTAAGTGTACGGCTAAACATATATGTCTAGTTGATCCGACAATGATTGAGACAGAAACAGTAACAACGACTTCTAAAGTAAAAACACCTTCTACCACTTCTGAAAAAGGGACAACTACTTACACCGCAACATTCCTGAATAAATCTTTTGCTACACAGACGAAGGATGTTCAGAATATACCTGTTATTGAACCTACAGCAACTCCTGAAAAAGGCGGTGGTTTTGAAGACTTCGTTGAAAGACTTTACACTGTAGCTCTTGGTCGTGCGTCCGAGCCGGAAGGAAAAGCCTTCTGGTGTGAACACGTAGGTAACGGAAACCTTAATGGAGCACAGTGTGCAAATGAATTTCTTCTCAGCAAAGAATTCAAAGACAGAGGATTAAGTGATGAGGATTTCCTTAAAGTACTCTACAAGACATTCTTTGACAGAGATGCAGCAGCTGATCCGGACGGATTTAACTTCTGGATGAACAGTCTTAAGACACAGGGGCGTGATACAGTAGTAGACTGCTTTATCAACTCAACAGAGTGGTGCAATGTCTGTGCTTCCTACGGAGTAAAGTCGGGAGCAACAAGAGCCAAGGCAACTATGGCATCGGCTAATGCTACTGCGTTTGCAAAGAGGCTTTATACTGAATGTCTTGGAAGAGAGGCTGAGGAAGAAGGTCTTAATTTCTGGGCTTTAGGTCTTACTAATCTCGAACTTACAGGGAAGCAGGCAGCTTATGAATTCTTCTTTAGTAAGGAGTTCAATGACCACAATTTTGATAATAAGGAACTCATTACGAGAATGTACAAGACATTCATGGGAAGAGAACCTGATGAGTACGGCATGAACTTCTGGTTGGACAGCATGAAGAACGGAATGACCAAAGAACAGGTCTTCAACGAATTTGTAAATTCAGCCGAGTTTACGGGAATCTGTAAGGATTATGCTATTGACAGAGGTTGATATCTAATTTGAATTTGGGACGGGAGCCGCAATTGCGACTCCCGATTTTTATTGCAATATACTTTTAAGTTCAAACTTCAGATCTGCCAGTTGTCCGGATAGAGGGTAAGATACTCAGGCTTTTCGAGCCTGTCATCAATAAGAAGGACGAAGCCTTCATCTTCTTCAGTTCTTATTACTCTTCCTGCAGCCTGAAGGACTTTCTCCCATCCTGGGAATCTATACGCAAATGCATAACCGTCGCCGAATTTCTCGGTATAGTAATTGCTTAAGATCTCTCTTTCAGGACTTATCTGAGGTATACCGACACCGACTATTATAACTCCTTTAAGTCTGTCTCCGACTAGGTCAATACCTTCTCCGAAGTGCCCTCCGAGTACTGCACCACCCAGAAGTATATCATCGCAGGGTTCGTCAAACATATGAATGAACTCATCTTTCTCGTTTGCTGTCATGTTAGGTTTTTGAAGGATCAACTTATATTCGCGAGGACATTTCTCTGCTATGATGCCGGACACTTTGTTAAGATAATCAAATGAAGGGAAGAACATCAGATAATTACCTTTACGATAGTTCAACTCTTCCATGATCCTGTCTGCTACCCGGTTCATGGTGAAGCTTCGCTCTTTGTATGTAGTGGATATTCCTGATTCGATTATGACTTCAAGATTCTCGGGCGGAAAAGGCGAAGGAAGGCTGAAGTGCCTTACAAAGTCAGTATCCTTTCCGATCAGGACATTTCTATAGTATTCATATGGCGTAAGGGTGGCAGAGAAGAATACCACGGAGAGCTTGTCTTGAATGATGTCCTTGAGCTTTTTCGAGGCATCAAGACAGGTAAGCTTGGCCTTAAGTCCGTCTGGTCCCTTCTCAAAGCAGGTTATGTAAGAATCATCATAGTACTGTTCCAATACGGTGAGAAAGAATCTGACCTCAAAAAAGAATTCCAGAGCGACCTTACGAAGTTCTCCCGAGCCGAGTTCATCCAGGAAAGGCGAGAGGTATCTTACTGTCTTCCAT
>CAMYXL010000058.1 GCA_947303255.1 uncultured Clostridia bacterium
CGTTCTTCTTTCCGATGAGAGCAGCTCAAGACTTGAGCCGTATAACACTTCAATGATGAAAGATTTTGATGAAGACTATCTCAGAGGTTTTTATTCCAACATCTCTGACGTTACCTACGCTGATCTTAGAAGAGCCGTAAATAAGAGAGCACAGAGCTTTTTCGATGAATCTGCTATAGACGATGTAAAAGGTGCATCTTCCAAGAAGGTCATATCTTCCAGGTATGATACGGCCATTGATTATGACACACTGAACTATGCTATGTTCCCTGCCTGGTTCGTCACATATGACTACAAGGGAAAGCACAATACGATACTGGTAAACGGTGAATCAGGAAAGGTCGTCTGCGGTGTACCGTGGAACAAGGTACTCTTCTATTCACTCCTTATCGCCTCAGGTATCCTTCTGACAGTATTATTCTTCTTCCTGTTCAAGAATACGCTGCCGTTCATACTTTCTACACGTTCTTCCCGTTCGTCTTCAAACAACAACGGAAAGATTCTCGGTTTTATTGTTGCCGGTGTTGTTGCACTTTTCTCGGTCGGTATTACAAGGATCAGAAAAGTCATCAAGAGTATCAATCTTACTCAGGAACAGGCTATATTTAATTTTGTGAAGAAAAGGCAGGAATAAGATATGCCAACATTACTAGCATTTATACTTGCACCGGGACTCGGATTCGGATTGGTCTGCTTCATATTTGCGAAGCTTCTTTCTGATTCGAATAACCTGGGAGATTCGACAGGAGATGCATCGTTTTATACAGACGGCATCTGGTTCGCTACCCGTAAAGACAGGATCAGCAAATCAGAGAAGGACTCATTTGCAATGGACTATTTTGTTCCGATAAACAGAAAATATGTGGAACCAGACGGCACCAAAGAGGTACATGTGTTTACTGATAATGACAGAGTCCCGATCGAGAAAAAGGAACTTTATCCGGATGATGACTCAATCTTTGACGGTGAATTGCCTCCGATCGACAAGCCGATCTTCAAACCTCTAAATTAACTTAAAAGATCAAAAGTATAGTATAATATTATTCTATGCGTAAAACGATCATCATATTTAAGTGGGAAATAAAAAGGATAGTTACAAACTGGCGCAAAGCACTGGCAATGTTCTTGATGCCGGCTGTTCTTATGATGGTTGTTTTAAATCTCATCCCGGTCCTGATCAATTACGTTACTACAGGTTCGTTCGGACAAAAACCTATCATTGCCGTAAATGCTCCCGACTCTTTTATCGACTATGTCGAGAGCGATGACTATCTTTTCTCCAGAAGGTACGTTTTCGAGGATAAAGAAGATGTTTCTTCCTCTGATATAACGAAGCTGGCGAAAAAAGGAAACATGATCATTAAGTTCAGTGATAAGTTTGACCGTGAGATCAAGGAATTCTACAAAGAGCTCTATAAGGGTAATTCGACACCGAGTTCCAAGGCATCTGTTGAGATCATATTCAGTGATTCATCCATAGCCATGTACCAGAGAGCAAGTCAGTTCGAGCAGGAAGATCTCGTTCAGTACAGAGAGTTCTGCTTCGATGAGCTCGCAGGAAAATACAAAAAGATCGGTTGGGACAGGTTTGAGACAGATGATTTCAACCCGATCACGGCAATTGTCAAGAACCGCGGCACCGCTAACCAGCAGGCTGCCGTCATCATCCCGGGTATCATCATCCTTCTTTTGTATTATTGCGTATATTCACTGTCTTGCGATATCTTCGCAGCAGAGCGCGACAGAGGCTTCATGAAAAAGCTCATCCTGACTCCTCTGTCTCCTTCTTCGATCTTCGGTGGAAAAGCGGCTGCAGTTACTGCTATCGCTTTTTTGTCGTCTATCGTAACTTATGCCGTTTTATCTCTCGCGAGCTGGATGAACATCAGAAACGACTCGATGTCGCTCATTCCATTCGGCATGATCTTGACTGTTAAGGAATTCATAGCCTTTTTGCTGGTGATCCCGCCTGCAGCATTCATGTTAAGTGCTGTCTGCATCTCGATCATCTTCTCTCTCGAAAAAATGCAGGACATCCTTATGAATCTTCAGTTCCCGCTGATCATCTTCCTTTTGGAGTTTTTCCTGCAGATGGCAAGAAGTGCCCCTCCTTTTGCACTGGAATTCATGATCCCTGTACACGGAACACTCTGTGCAATGAGGGATATCTTCGCTACAGATATCAGATGGTACCTTTTGATACTGACTTCGCTGATGAACATTTTGGTGGGTACATTAGTCATGTACCGCACGTTTAAGAAGATAGGAGACGGATCTTATGATGCTTGAAGTAGTTAATGTTTGTAAAAGATATACCGGTGATAAACTTACCGTCGATAACGTAAGTTTCTCCGTCGACAAAGGAACTATTTACGGATTGCTGGGTCCTAACGGAGCCGGTAAGACAACGCTGATGCAGATGATCGCTACGCTTCTTAAGCCGACTTCAGGCGATATCTATATCGGACCATATAAAGCTCCGAAAGATACTCTGCAGATCCATAAGATGATCGGTTTTCTTACTACGGAAGTTAAGCTCGATCCTATTTCAACGCCAAATAAGCTCTACAATTTCTTTGCTGAGCTTTATGAGATACCGAAGCAGTATATCAAGGATAAAAGACAGCAGGATTTTGACAGATTCGGCATTACACCGTTCGCCGACAAGAGGATCGTTGACCTTTCCACAGGTATGAAGCAGAAAGTAAGTATTGCGATAAGCCTTATCCACGAACCGCCTCTCATCATTTTCGATGAGCCAACGAACGGACTTGATATCCTGACATCCAAACTCGTTACGGATTATCTTTTGGAACTTAAGGCACAGGGACGAACGATAATCCTCTCGACTCACATCTTCAGTCTTGCAGAAAGTCTGTGCGACGAGATCGGAATACTTGTTGACGGCAAGCTTGTCTTGTCGGGATCAGCAGCAGAGCTGACAGAATATACCAATTCGAAGAATTTTGAAGAAGCATTCTTCAAGATCTATTCGGAGCACCATAAGGAGTAAACATGAACGTAAGAGCTTTCAAGGCAATATTCCTTAAAGCTTTCGGCCGCAACGGAAACGGAGGAGCCAAAGCATCCGGTACAACATTTATGGTAAGTGTTGTATTTATCCTTGCGTTCAGTATTATGGTCGTAAATATCTTTACTTCTTATTGGATCAACCAAAAAAGCCGCAGAGAAGGATACAAACGCGTAGTAGTTATAAACGCGCCTGAATCCTTCAACGAATACATCTTAACGTCTCATCCGGAGATCAGGGACAACATCAGAAGATACCCGAATGATGCAGCATATAATTATTCCAAATACTCTTCACTGATGGAGAAAAACGAGGCCTTCATGACGATCTTCTTCCCTGAAGATTTCGAGAAGACGGTCAAAAAAGGAGAACCTGCACAGATACTTACATATATCCTAAGCGATAAGCTCAAGTATACGACATGGCAGGACAATTTCCTGAAGAACATCATGGAAGGATATCAGGACTATCTCAAGATAGAAGCTGATGTCACGGTAACAAAAGAAGATATCTTCGTCTCTTATCAAAAAGCAATCGATACTGAAGGAAAAGGTATCACTGAATACATCACCGGCTATATCGCAAAGACGATAATACCTCTTCTGACGTTTGTGGTGATCTTGTATCTTGGTATGAGCAAAGGAACCAACGTAGTAGCAGGTCAAAAGGAAAAAGGAACGCTTACGGCTGTTCTTCTTACTCCGGTAAGGATAAGGACTATCGTAACCGGAAATCTTATGGGTATTACTCTGGCAACGATGATCCCTGCATTGATATGCTATCCGCTTGTATGTATCATTCCGTTTTTCTTCAGTGTATCGGGACTTCTTTACGGAATCGCGTTTATCGTAACTTTGGCACTTTTGATATCTGCCGTAACACTCATGATATCCGTTATGAACGATACAGTCGTTGCGGCTCAGACAGCGTTCCTTCCTGTTTTCTTCATAATACTGGGAGTATGCATCATGTGTATGCAGGGAGTTGATGATGTCGCTAGATTCTATTACTGGATCCCTATTTACGGACACTTCTACGGAATCGGCCAAAGTCTGCTGAACGAAGATATACAGTTGATCGATGTAGCTATCTGCTGCGGTTCAACTGTTGCACTGAGCATTCTTTGTACGGTCATCTCGGGATTCCTTATGAAGACAGAAAGATTTTCCACAACTGTTGAATCGTATTCCGATAAGCAAGCAGCAAAGTACAGAAAGCAGCTCTCAAAGCAGATCGAGAGAACATCCAGACCTCCTAAGGATATTATCTTCGGATATGTTCCGAATGAGTATGTTACTTCACCTAAGCTCTTGAGACATCACATCCGCTTCCCACTTGTTGTGCTCTCGATCGTACAGATCCTGGCGATGATACCTGCCGTTGTTATTATAAGCAGCAGTACGTTCTTCCACGATATTATCGATACAGCCAAGAACTTAAGAGAACCGGGTGAGGTAGTTACATCTGTTTTCGATCTTTTCTCGCTGTTCATGTCACATCCGGCTTTCATATTCTTCATGGGAATCGGATACTATGCTTTGATCGCAACATATTTCGTTAAAGTGAAATTTTTCGAGAAGAATAAGATATCGACCATGGGACTTAATACTACGGTCAAAAAGGGCATCATCGATTATCTCGAGGGAATGATCCTCGGAATCGTTATGATGGGAGCAGTCGTACTTCTTCTCGTGGTATCGGGAACAGCCAAACTGGGCGACATCGGAATACCTGAAGGATCAGTACTCCTGTTCTTCATCTACATACTGATGTGGATCCCTCAGGGATTTTCTGAGGAATTGATGTTCAGAGGTTATATGATGCCGAGACTCGCACCTCGATTCGGTAAGGCATTCGCGGTGTTCTTCTCTTCCCTGCTTTTTGGTATCTTCCATGCAGCCAACAGAGGATTTACGTTCATCGCGCTCATCAATCTCATATTGATCGCGGTCGCTTATGCGCTAATATGTCTTTATAAGGACAGCATCCTCATGACTGCTGCCGCACACAGCGTTTGGAACTTTGCACAGGGTAACCTCTTCGGACTCGAGGTCAGCGGCAACACGTCTTCTGCTTCGATCCTTCACGCAACATATGCCAAGAGCATTTCACCGCTCCTGTCAGGCGGAGAGTTCGGACCTGAGGGAAGCATTTTCGTTACGCTCGTAAGTTTGATAACAATAGGAATCGTCTTCTTCCTTCTTAAGAGAAAAGCGGCAAAGATGGTATAATGATCCATAGGATCAAAAGCAGGCTTAACTCAGTTGGTAGAGTGTCAGCTTCCCAAGCTGAATGCCGCGGGTTCGATCCCCGTAGCCTGCTCCATATATAAGAAAACTTCCGTTGAAATAGGATCCATCGGAAGTTTTTATTTGCTGATTTTTTTCGAAGATCAGAAGCCTTAACGGTAAAAGCTTTCTGTCCTTGTATCACGTTTTATGTAAGCGAAGAATTTACCTTCCACGGAAAAGACTATTGCCAGATCTGTCTGAGGAACGATCCTGAAAAAATTAACTAATCCGGAGTAACTAAACATCTCCTTTTTCCCGTCATCGATCCAGCCGCCTTCCGCCTTCTCATAGACCACATATTCTACCTGAACGACCTTACACTCAAGCTCTTCGGGAAGACGTGCCTTAAGCTGCTCTGAATAATGACATGCCCTGGCTTTCTTCAAATTCCTGTCATTTCTGAAATAGGTCAGAAGAGGAAGAAATGCACAGGAAACTACTATCAGTATAAAGATTCCCGCACCGGACAGTGTCGGATAATCCTCTAAAACATTTGGAAAAAGAAAACATAGCGCAACCAGTATCACTATGACAACAGAAGGAATAATAAGAGCCTTTCCCAGTGAAACAGGAGGATAGTACTTTATAGCGGGATACGGATCGAACATTACCAATTCCGGGTTATCTAAAAGGATCCGTCTTTCCTCAGCTGTTACCTTACGCGTCATATGATCTTCCCCTAAATCTTATTCCTGCGTTAATTATACCATCAAAGATCCAGATACCAGACAAGCATGACGTCATCTTTGACATCAGGTTCCATATAGTATGCGTACATATCGATCTTGGAAAGCTTCGCACCCATTCCCGCATAGAACTTACATGCAGTTACGTTGTTGCTCTGGCACTCGATTATCATCTGGCTGTAGCCGTCGTTTCCGGCATTGGTGATACCCATCTTCAGAAGATTTTTGCCGATACCCTGATGCTTATATTCGTCCGACACTCTGATGTCCCACAAAACACACGCATCGGTTCTTCCTCCGAGCATATTCATGCCTTCGGTCCTTCCGGCGATCGTCATGGCTCCCACCGGCTTATCTCCGTCAAATGCCATGTAGAAACGCCAGTTTGTT
The DNA here is from genome assembly GCA_947303255.1 of uncultured Clostridia bacterium. Lineage (GTDB taxonomy): Bacteria > Bacillota > Clostridia > Saccharofermentanales > Saccharofermentanaceae > Saccharofermentans. Next base: position 6,399 of record CAMYXL010000058.1, read on the forward strand.
ATATCAAACATTTTCTCATAATCTGTGGCGTGCTCGAAAACACTCAGATCTTTGATAATCCGCTCGCATGGAATCTCTTCGAAAACCATTCCTCCGAGTCCGTTATCGATCCTCTTGATCGTATAGACCGAATTTATCTCCACATTCATCGAGACAGAGTCATACTTCTCAAAATACGATCTGTCCACTTCCATAAAAGTTATCATCTCTCACTCTCCGTTTTTTCGCTGATACTATCTCATAATTCCGCCATGAAAATAGCATTCGTAAACCTTTACATTATTACAGTATATTTCCTCATATCCCTGAAACCAACTGAAGTCTCCGGTCACACTACACTTATAAGTATACTCGCCTGACTGATAATATTCTGGTCCCCTGAACGGCATTGACATATCAGCCTTACGAAGTGCTTCCTTAAGAAAATCTCCGCTGAAGCGCTGATCCAATACCCGTCCCAGATAGTTCATAGCATACTGAATCTTGCCGTTTAGCCAGATGGCCTCCTGACCTGCGAACTGCTCTCCTCCGACATATGTATCATGATATGTGTACGGACCTTTGCTGTACGTAAAGTCGTGAGAATCATATCTCGTCGACTCAGTCTCGTTCATATAGGCAGCATAAGTATTAACATTCGCCTCAAGTCTGAATGCAATTAGTTCGCTATAGTCAGTTTCTTCCATCGGAACAACGCTAGCCGTACACTCCTGATCTCTTACAAGATAATCAATGGTTACGTTAAACAGATTGCTGATCTGAATAAGGTTACTTATGTCAGGATATACCTGACCCGATTCCCACTTGGCAACGGCCTGCCTGGACACATCGAGCCTCTCTGCGAGTTCTTCCTGTGTCATTCCTTTACTCTTTCGTATCAACTGTAGTTTTTCAGAAAAGATCATTATCATCACCTCTGAGGTCACTTTACATCTTAATGATAACGTATTCCATCAATCGACGATTGCCATTTTGCTACTTATGTTATACAACGAAAGACTATTACTTCCAATTCTTCGTATCACCGTATTCATTGATGAAGTCTTCCAGTTCATAATCCGGAACTTTATCTTTATAACATCTGTATCTGATCTTTATATCGTCATAATCATAATTATCACATGACCAGTTGCCAAACTGATTGGATTTCAAGAGTCTGCCGGAAGCGATAAGAAGACCGGATCCGATCATGAACATTACTGCAGAAAATAAGGATAGAGCAACAATGATAACATCCGCAATTATTACAATATACATTTCGTTAATCCTGCCTCTCTTTTACAAATCTGAATGTAGCATACGACTGTGTCAATGCTATCTTACGCTTCAAAGTCTGAAGTCTCTTTGTGCCTGCGAACATCATTCCACAGCCACCCATTGTCAGGCCGATAGCCGGACCTACAAGAGCGCCGGCATTAACACCCTTTAATGTGGCAACAATAGCCAATGCAGAAAACGCAAAAAACGGAAGTGCACAGAAAAAACCTCCGATAAATGTATTCCTGATAAGTTTTTTCTTATCCCACGGGAGACTGCAAACAACCTTACCTGTCTGTCCGTTCACAAGGATCGTATATGGCTTGCCTTCATACATAAATGACAGGAACCATACCGGAAGAAGCGCATATTGCGGTGTTTTATTATGTATTATGCTCGAGTTCGAGAATTTCATATTGGAAAGATGTTCAGGAAACTTTTCTAAAACCAACCCGTCGTAGATATCCTTAAGTCTTTTCTTAATGTTTCTGTCAAGCCAGAATCTATCCAGATCACATACATCCGAATAAAAACCGTTAAGATAATCCTCATCAAAAGGAACCAGTTCAGACAGATCATAAGGTTCCAGTCTGATACTGTATTCATCACATAGCTTGGTAGAAGCCTCAACAGGAATATCCGTAAAATTGCATCGTCCCGCCCTCTCATAAAGGAATGTTTCGGCGTTTTTGTCTCCCATCTGCTTCTCGATAAAATGTGCACCTCTATATTCAACATCTACGATCATATAAGGAATGTATATTCCTCTGATATCATTGATATCAAACTTCTTAAACTTGCGCGGAATACTACCTACAGGTTTCAGGATCCCTCTGATCTGCTTAGCTGCTTCTTCCCTGGTCAGCTTAAACGGAAGGATGCTGTCAGGCTTACGCTCCTTTGTGACTCTGCTGAACACGATGCTCGGATTACCGCAATAGATGCAGCTGGTCGAAGCTTCCGTGTTATTTACTATAATTTCACCGCCGCAGCTGCTGCAGGTATAAACTCTAAATTCAGTTGTATCAAAATCTTCTTCTGTTCCAAGGACCTCGTTAAGATCCAGTAAATCCTGCTCTTCATGATCTGCCTCGATCTCTTCCGGCATGTAGATGCCGCCGCACATATCGCAGCAGAGTGCACCATAATCAGGCGAGAAGACCAGTTTGTATCCGCAATTCGGACATTTGCTTGCCATTTGTATTATTTTCCCATTCCCAAAATAAAGTAAGGAAGTCAGCTTCCGACTTCCTTACAGTATTCTATCATTAAATTGCTTTTTATATTCTTCGAAAACGTGTTTTTCATTTCCGTAAATGGTATCACAGATGTCATTTAGTTGAAGTTATTTCACTTACAGCCACTTTCGAGGATCGTATGTGATACCTTGTCAGAAGAATGGCATGCAAAGCGTTTTCGAGAAAAAAATAAGCATACTACCAATGCCAATGTTAACACTACTGCAGTTACGACACTTGCCTCGATACCATATGTACCGCCGTTGAGAACATTGGTCCCAACTGATCTCATGTCAAAGATCGCTACGGTCATTCCGTCGTTACCGCTTAAGTTCAATCCCATAACATTGTAGAGTATGAAGTTCCAGACGGTATGCATGCCGCAGGCCGCCCAGATGCTGTTAAAGCGGACCGTCAGAAATGAGAAGATAAGTGAAACAAGAGCCGTGTTGATCAGAGCAAAAACTACTATCAAAGATCTGTCATTTATCATGTTAGGAATATGAGGTGCCACGAAAAGAGCTGTACTTACAGCTGCTGCGATCGGAAGAGAAGTGTTTCTCCTGAGAAGCTGAAGGACGACACCCCTGCAAAGGAACTCCTCGAAAGCACCCTGAAAGATAAAGGCAAAGAAGAAAAGTGCTACCATAGAAATATCGGCATCCGGGAATAATCCGATATAGTCGATCGATCCAGTAAATACTACTGCAACAGCGGAAACAACTACCAATACGGCTCCTGCTGCCATGCCTATCAGATAATGACCAACCTTCTTCGTCACGCCGAGTTCGGACAGTGTCTTCTTCTGGAATAATTTCCAGATGATCATCGTAATAACGATCATTATCGAATAACCGAAATATGTCATAAGAGTGATCGTTATAGGGTCAAACATCTCACCTTTGAGCGGATTCTTGCCGCAGGCGAAATGTATCAGCATTACGATGCCTTCACCTACCAGCTCACCTGACAGCTTACAAAAGAAAAACAGGAGGACAACCTTGATGATGTAGATTGTCTTCGGCATCTTTGTTCTGTTGTTTAGCGGACTTATGTTCTTGATAAACTCTATGATCTTACTCATGTTCTTTCTCCTTTTAGGGCGCATTAATACAATCCCGATCAAGTCGGGGCTTTAACGAAATTAAGTTTTAGTGTGAAATTATCAGGTCGGAAAACCGTTTGCTATGAAATAGATGAGCATCGAGATAACATCGACCAACAGGATAGCGCCAAGTCCTATCAATACCCACTTAAGGATCGTCTTCGCACGCTTGCTGTTCTTCTGAGTAAGTACCTTCTGATCGATAACATCTGCCATCGTCTTATGGTCATTTGTCTCTACCGGCTCTATTCCCTTAAGAATGTAGTCAGTTGTTACATCGAAGATCTCGCTTAAGATAACGATCTTATCGATATCCGGGATCGACTGTTCGCTCTCCCATTTTGAAACAGCCTGACGGGATACACCGGCAGCATCTGCCAATTCTTCCTGAGACATTCCTTTTGCTTTTCTCAAGCTCTGGATCCTATCAGCAATTGTCATTCGCTCCACCTCCAAGATTTGATGGCTCAAGATTAACAAAATCCACCCTTACAAAGCCACCAACTACACCTTGAACTTTGTCAACCGTCAGTTGCATCCCCGTATTTTCAGGCATTCTCGACCGATCGTCATTGCAGTTTCATTTTCTTCTTCTCGAAAATTATAACACAACAAAACACCCTTATCTCTACACAAGAGATAAGGGTGTCCTATCACAAATTCATCAATTATACAGCTTCCTCAACAAAGTCAACACCTGCAAGAGATGTCTTAAGTTCATCAAGAAGATCTTCCAACTTGCCTCTGTTATCAAGGGTACCGTTCATAAGAACTTTTCCGTTATTGTCCCTTAAGTCGAAGATATAACTTCTGGAAAGGCCTGTTCCCTTAACGCCCAGATAATGCATGGATGCGATATCTCTTAAGTGGACGAACTGATATGTCTCATCACCCATGTCAGAGAACTTATATCCGAGATAATCCTTTGTAGCAAAGATGCTGCTGCCGAGAGGATTATCAACAGAGAAGATCGGCTTTTGAGCCATCTGCTGATCGAAAGCCTGAACTTCCTCCGCAGATTTAAGAAGTTCATCGAGATCAACTGCTGTTCTGTTCGAAGCAACCTTTTTCTTACTTGTGGCGATCAAGATAATCGAAAGAAGAAGCATAACTCCTCCGATCGCGCCAAGTATCTTAACGCCCGTCATCTTCTGCGGATCATCCAATGCACCTTGAGAGATCATAACTCCGATCAGACCACCAATGATGATAGTAAAGATAACCGGGATCAGCCACTTGTTACCATTGCTCTTAGTTCTCTTCTGGTTAACTCTTGTTGAATACTCTTTGAGCCACTTAGACCCTTCACTTGCATAATTACTCATACTTCGTTTCCTCCCGAGGATAGATATAATCGGATATTATCAAAGAATAATTATATGTTGCAATACCCTCTCAGAAGAAAAACTAAGGTTGATGATTACGGCTTAGGAAGATCCAATGCTGTTAATATACTATCAACTGTTTCTCTGTCTGAATCTTCACCGGTTGCTGAGTATAAAAAAATTACAGATGTACCGGATATATAGACTCCACCGTAAAATTCGTAATCATGTTTTCCGTCATCAAACGCAGCATCAAATACGAAGTAGTTATCATAAATATCCAACTTGCCGTCACATTCAAAGTCAAGAAAATTATTAACTTCTTTTCTGTATTTTTCCTTTACCTCATCTTCATCATCACATTCCAGAAGTTCAATTTGATACTTATCGATATATTCGCCGTAATATAAATACATTCCGTGATCTTCTTGAATGTCGTCTTCACTACAATCCAATATCTCACAGACAACGTTCTCGAACTCTTCAGGATCGATCTTATTAATCTCTACTCCACTGACAACGAAAATACTATCAGGTAACAGATCATCCTCATCATTGATTTTTCCTTTATCATCGGAATCATCTTCATCATCAGAGTCCTTCTCAGCCTCAGAATCTTCTTCATCAGAATCTTCTTCATCAGGATCTATTTCATCATCAGTATTTTCTTCATCTTCGGAATCTTCGTCTTCAGAATCCTCTTCTTCATCAACGGATTTCTCAGACTTAGATTTGGAACTACCCTTTTCAGATTCCTTTTCTGAACTGCTACAACCTACTAAAGATGATCCAATGAGCATTACACATAATATCATCGTGATAATAGTCATGATCTTTTTGTTTTTCATAACTGCCTCCTAAAATACCTACTCACCTGAATTCATATCAGATTAAAAATATTATATGACTGATTCCTCCAAGGATAAATACTTGCATATTCAGAAAAAGCAGGAGTTGCAGTACCTTCTTAGAAGAAATACATAGCAGATAATTTAAACTTATGACTTTACCCGTTTTTTCGAGAAATATAAGTATCCTCCTGCAAGTATAAGGTTCTGGACAAACGATATCACCAGGATGCGTGTTGACAGATATGGACCTTGGATCACAGGCACTTTGCCGTCAGCAAGGATCGCAAGTTTAATATACGTGAGGATCAGCTGACGCTTAATCGGATCCTGAGTGTCGAATTCGACAACACCTTCTTTTTTCTCTCCCGGAATCGAAAACATGACTATGGTCATGCCCTTATAAGTCTTAGTCTCAAAACAGACTATATCGGATCCCTTGAACATAGTATCGGTATATCGAAGCATGTAATATAATTTCATGTTTTCATCCAGATAATCGCTTTCCTTGAATAGGAAGCTTCCCCTGATATACATGCGTTTTACGATTTCTTCCGAAGAATAACCAGTATTCTTCTTGATATATCTTTCCATAAGATCAGTATTAATGCCGGGATAAATATGTTCCGTTCGTCCGTTGCTGTACAGCCGTAGATTTGCAAGTTCTGTCATGTAATCCCTGTGGATCTTAGTGTATCTATCATCATGTCCTTCCAAAATACTTTCTCCATATCCAAAATACCATCTGTTTTCTCCAACGCCGTATGAAAAATAACCGCTCTTACAATTGAACTCTTCCATGATCAACATGACAGATCTGACAAAACAGTTATTTTTCTTATGCAGTTCAAGTACTAATTTAACTCTATCTCTCAGACCGTTTCTCTTAAGATAGACATTTCGTTCACTCATGAACGGATACTTGATCTTCCCACAGTAATCGTTTGAATAATCATCTGTGCTTTCTTTTAAGCCGCTGACAATAAACTTATATTCATCTCTCGAGATCGGTTCTTCACCGATGTAGTAGCAAAGACCTTTTCTGTACACATAGTACGGTGCTTCTCCTCCTGCACACCCAACCCATCCGCAAACCATTAAAGATGTAGGCAGAAACAGATCATCCCAATCGATAACCAACATCATGTTCGCAGTAAGTGCAACCAGGTAAATGATAACAACTATTATCTTAAACTTAGTCTTCATGATCCTTGCTCCTCTTTTATGATCTCATTATATTGATGAATAAAAAGGAGCTATACAGATTAGGAATAACTTGCAAAGATAATAGAACAGATTACCAAATCCGGACTAATGAAAAAGCATCTAATATTACTTAAATAGTTGCTAATCAATTTTTGTGATTATAGCATATCTGCAACACATCATATTCCCCTGTCGTCCTTCATATGAATTACTGAAGATCTGTTATATAATCAAACGATAAGGGGTTAATAACTGCCCTATCGGAATATTGATAGATACATGATTTTTAGATAGAGAGGTAGTTAACATGAAAAAACTGGTAGCCACGATTATGTGTCTTACTATGGTGTTGGCATTCGCATCATGCAGCCAGGCCACAATTAAGAAAGACACCAAAACCACAAAAGCCATCGAAAAAGGCAATGACGACAAAAAGGATACCGATGAAACAGTTAAAGACTCCGAGGAGTCTTCAAGTGATAAGGTATCTTTCTCAACTACTGACAGAGACGGCAATTCCTTCAATGATTCCCTCTTTGCTGATCACGATCTTACACTGATCAATTTTTGGGAGCCATGGTGCGGTCCTTGTGTAAACGAGATCCCTGATCTCCAGAAACTCTACGACAATTATGCTGATCTGGATCTTCTTGTTATCGGCGTATATTCTGAAGAAGGTATGGAAGAGGATGTTGATACGATATTGTCCGACAACGGCGTGACATATCCGATCTTAAAATACACATCTGACTTCGATAAATATCAGTCAGGATATGTTCCGACTACGATCCTCGTCGACAGACAGGGAAATATCATCGACACAGAAAATAACGGTACTCTCATCGTCGGTTCTCATTCATACAGTGATTGGGAAGACATTGTAACCCCATATCTCGGAGAGTAATCATATGAAAAGATATCTTCCGGCTATACTGCTTATGGTTTGTGCGGCGGCACTTATTGGCGTCGGCATTTATCTGCGTCAGCCGGAATCAGTTCTGCATAAAGCAGTAAGGATCTGTATGGAGTGTATCGGCCTTGGATAGAAAGAAGATAAGATTCGGGATCCAGGCCGCTTCTACCCTGATCCAAAACGCCAATTTCAAAGGTTTCTTCACTGGAAAGATCTATGAAGGAGCTTCAAAATCAGTGTGCGTTCCGGGACTTAACTGTTACTCCTGTCCGGGAGCAGTCGGTTCCTGCCCTATTGGTTCTTTGCAGAGCTTTTTGAGCGGTATCAAGTTCAAGTTCCCATACTACGTGCTTGGATTGTTGATCTTTTTCGGTGCTGTTGCAGGAAGAGCAATATGCGGTTTCCTGTGCCCGTTCGGATTCCTGCAGGATCTTATCTATAAGATCCCGTTCTACAAGAAAAACAAGTTTAAGATCGACCGCTTTCTCAGGTATCTTAAATACGTAGTTTTGCTCCTTCTGGTAATCATCCTTCCGATGACTTTTAACCTTACTCCGTTCTTTTGTAAGTACGTGTGTCCTGAAGGAACTATTGCAGGACTTATGCTGTCTGCAGCAGATTCAAATGTAAGATCTGCTCTCGGTCCACTGTTTAATTGGAAGTTCATCCTTCTCATGATATTCATCATCACCGGACTTATCGTGAGAAGGCCGTTCTGCAAATATGTTTGTCCCCTCGGAGCCATCTACGGATTCTTCAACAAGATCGCTATCTACAGGATGTCACATGATCCGAATAAGTGCATTCACTGCGGTGCCTGCGCAAAAGTTTGCCATATGAATGTGGATCCATCTAAAACACCGAACAGCATGGAATGTATCCGCTGCGGAGATTGCGTTGATGTATGTCCGAAGAACGCTCTTTATCTTGGTGTAAAGAAGGAAAGAAAAGTTCCTAAGAAATCGGAAACGGTATGATCATAATACCTTGCGCATGATCACCTGATCGTTGTCTCTCGCAACCTCTACAAAGCCTGCCTTCTGATATAAACGAACCGGACCCTGGTAATCATAGTCATTTCGCTTATCGAAAACTATGGCATATCCTTCAACAGCTTTATATCCGTTTGCTCTTGCGTCGTCACAGACCCTCTTAATGAATGCGGATGCCAACCCTTTACCGCGATACTTAGGAGCGATCTCAAAACAAACTATTGAGACAGTTTTCCCACAGGCATTCATTCTGGCAATTTTAGGAACGAAGCTATCGTAGCTATCCATATCTGCCGCGTTACACCAGCCGACAGATACCTCTCCGTCAAACGCCAAATAACCTTGTATCTTATTCTCGTTCAGCATATCAACGGCATACTTACGGAGTGTTTCTTTTACACCGTATACCTTGAATTCGCTGACCATCTGTTTGCTTGTCTCTTCATTCTGATTAGGAGAAGTACAATAGCACGGCCCATTTGGATTACCATCCGTAAATGCTCGGTTATCGAAAAAATCCAGATAGTCGTTATTCAGTTCTGCTGTCAATTTCTTGATAATAATACTCACTTAAGTTTTCTCCCCAATACTAATTATTTTTTCCTAAAGATTAAATCTTCCATGCCACAGGCTTCTACACATATCACTTCAGAACTATAACAAAGCTCTTATATCCCGGGACCTTAGTTTCGCTATAGTCAAGCGTTCCTCCGTGAAGCGATACTATCTTTCTTGATATCGACAGTCCCAAGCCGCTTCCGTTACCGGTCTTTCTGGAGTCATCTCCTGTCCTGAACGGCTCAAAAAGTCCCTCTTTCAACTCATTGTCTATAGCAGGTCCGTTGTCCGAGACAAGTATCTCTATTCCCTCTCCCGAGGATCTATTATCGGTTAGCTTTACTTCTACGTTGACACCTTCAGGATTATGTTTTATGGCATTTCCCAAAAGGTTGGTAATGACTCTCTTCATCTGAGCAACATCGAACGAATACATAACAGGCTCCTGCGGGATATCCGCATCAAGCGTCATATTCCTTTCCTCGAATCTTATATAGTTGTCAGCCATGACCTGACGGACGAGTTCCGCGATGTCGCATTCTTCCTTCACCAACTTATACTCAGTGCTTCCGAGCTTAGCATATTCGAGCATCTCCTCCAAAAGCGCATTGGCATTTCCAGTCTGCTCGATAATGGTATCCAGATACTGCTCCCTGGTCTTTTCATCCAGAGCTCCTTCTTTGATGAGCCTCGCGTACCCCAGGATCATGGTCATCGGGGTTTTAAGATCGTGAGCTATCTCAGCGTACAGTTTTCTGTTTTTCTCATTTGTATCATTCTCGAGTTCTCTGGCCTTTTTAAGACTTTCCACCATGGAATTAAAACTGTCTTCTATAAGACCGAATTCCATTCCGTCCAAAGACTTGATCTGCTCATCGAGATTTCCTTCTTTTACTCTTTCCATACTCTTAGATATCTTTCTGACAGGCCTTACTATCCTCAAATAGATGATCGTTCCGATCACGGCGATGAATACGACCCATACGATCACTTTGGTTACAACCGCGATCTTATCGGGATCGGTGAGCTGACCTGTAGAATTCCATCCGTCTGCAGCCCCCTTAGCAAAGTCATTTACGCTTATCTGGAGAGCCAAAACGATAACCAGGATAAAAAGTATTGTCAGAAGTAGTGTACCTATCGAAAACCTGCGTTTCTTATTCACTTAATCCTCCATACGATATCCGAGACCTCTTATCGTTTTGATATGGTCGCCACTATCGTCGGATATCTTTGAACGAAGCTTACTTATAGCCACCATAATACTGTTGTCGTCAGGGATTATGCTGTTGTCCCAGACTGCTTCATATATCTGATTTTTGGTAAGGACTCGTCCTTTGTTGATCATGAAATATTCAATCATCTTATATTCGAGAGCCGTAAGATCGACCGGCTGGCCCGCCTTGGTAAGAACCTTGGCGTTAATATCCAAGGTCAGATCACCGCATTCTATTTTTTTGTTCTCATTCTCTGCCTTAGAATTATCTCCGCGGTCATAACCGTAGCATCTTCTTAGGTTTGCGGATACTCTTGCAGCAGCTTCCAGTGGGTCGAACGGCTTAACGATATAGTCATCTGCGCCGATCGACAAGCCTTTTACTTTGTCAAGCGTATCGCCCTTGGCCGTCAGGAACATGACCGGAACATTGCTGATCTCACGGAGTTTGGACACGAATTCGTAGCCGTCGCAGACAGGCATCATTATATCCGTAAGAACGATATCTGCCTTTTCTCTCAAGAAAGCTTCGATAGCTTCTTTGCCGTTACCTGCGCATACGACACTCATTCCCTGCATCTCAAGGCACACTCTCAAAAGCTCGGTTATCTTGGGCTCATCATCAACTACAAGGACTTTGTACACGTTCTTTTCTTCCCCTCTTGGAAATCACGTAAGCAGAGAGCAATGCGATACCTGCTGCTGCCGCGATCACGACTACATGATAGACAATATATCCGTTTATACCTGAATAGAAAGGAACGCCCTTTCGAACCAGATAATTTGCTATTGAAACATATGCATTCAATGCAGAATGCACACTAATACTATACCAAATGTTGCCCGTTTTTTCGAAAACATAAGCCAGGATAAATCCGACTACCAGGCAAAGGACAGAAGCCTGAAACTGAAAGCCGTGAACGAGCATAAACATTACTGCCGTAGCGATCATTGAAAGTGTCTTATTGAATGAATGGCGCATCGCTCCGTAGATGCCGAATCGGAACATGAACTCTTCAGTCAAAGGTGCCAGAACGATACTAAATATATAATCCATCAATGTGCTTTCCGTGTCCGGATTGACTTCCGGTACCAGCGGATGGATCTTATGAAAGGCCAGGCCCAAAACAGAATTGAGGATAACCTGAACAGCAGTAACTACAAAAAGGCAGATAGGGATCACTCGTTGATCAAACTTAAATCGTCCTTCCTTAAGGTCTTTGCACCAGCCTCGCTTATATGATATGAGAGCAATGAAGAGTGCCCCGCCACCTACACCCAACGTACCGCTGTAGTCCAAGATCTGGTTCTCCGTTAAATGCAGAGGCAAATGATTCATTACCCAATCAATCGGAACCATCGTCGCAAAAGCGACAGCGGCTGTCGCGATCAGGATGCCGACGAATTTAAGGATCTTTTTGAACATCTTTTTGTTCCTCCCTTTCTGTTCGTTACTAAAAAGATGATGACTGCTGCAATGATATAAAGTGAATTACACATGATGAAGCTGGTCAGACTTGAACTCTCTTTGTCCGTGAAATTAGATTCCAGCGCCTTGTTTTCGAATAATCCGAATTCAGATAAAGTCATGATATCCAAAGCTGCATGAAGCAGGATAGCAATGTAGAGATTTCTGTATTTGACATAGATGGTATTAACGAATACAGCAAAGCAGAATACGGAGATCATCTGAGTGAGTGTATTGCTTAATGATTGGCCGCGGAGCAGATTTGTAATGTGACATAGACTGAATAATGCAGCCCCCAGGAAGATGGTCAGCAGTTTTCCCTTCCTGCTGTCGCCGTATCTTCTTACTAAGAGCTCAGTTATCGTTCCGCGGTGGAGCAATTCTTCGGAAAATACAACTGCGGCAATAAACAAAGCAAAGAAAACTATCTCTATAGCACTTTTGAACTTACTCCCGTCAGAGATCTTCGTATAGAGCAGATCCGCCGTAGCGGCTGAACACAGAAGAAAAAACCACAAACCGCATAGAAAACTCTTACCGAATCCTTTAAGCGGATCTTTAACCGTTGATATTGTCTTAAACGAAAACGCAACTATCAGAACCGGTATCGTAATCTTAACGACCTCATTGATCAATTCGCCCAGATTACTTGCCGGGAATGTTATACCTATGGCATTACACAAGAATTTTATCGCAAACGATATTATCTCAAATATAAGATACGCAGCTATCGCCTTTATTACTGCATTATTCCATAACCGTTTTATCATCATATTCCTCCTTACCGTGTCCGGTTTATGAGTTAATGATAAAAAACGATCATTTCTCTATTCTGATCAAAACCTTAACGTAACCTTAAGATTATATCTGATCAGAGAACTGAACTTCTTGGATGATCATTTGAGAAGCTTCTTCAATAAGGCTTTCTTCCGATCCCCGATCTTGCCGGTATGAGGATGTTCACGTAAAGACAAGTTAAACTTCGTAGATCCGAATAGTACCGTGCTCGGGTGCGAGAATTCACGGAATCCCCATATACCATGATAAGAGCCCATTCCGGAATGTCCAGTACCGTTAAACGGAACACCTTTTGCAACAAGATGCAGGCAGACCTCGTTAACGCATCCGCCTCCGTACTGCTGAGACGACATCACCTTCTTGGCCCACTTCATATCCTTAGTGAACACGTACAAGGAAAGCCCGTGCTCTCTATCGGCTATGGTATCCATCAGTTCATCTATCTTTGAATCTTCATATGGAACGATCGGCAGGAGCGGATTAAAGAGCTCATGCATAACGATAGGTTCATCGATCTTTACCGGATAGATAACCGTAGGTTCATACTTATATGTTGATGCATCTCCCCGACCGCCATAGACGATACGATCTCTGTATTCTTCTGCCTCCGACGCACACTTGTTGTAAGCTGCTTCGCCTATCAGATGCGGGTATTCAGGGTTAGCAATGGCACTCTCACCTATCTGCTTTTTGAATGCATTCTTTAGTTCATTGATGAACTCATCTGCGATCTCTGAAGCGACTGCAACCTGATTAATGTTGATACATATCTGACCACTGTTCATCATCTTAAAGAATGCAATCTTACGAGCAGCATCCTTAAGGTCGGCGTCCTTCCTTACAACACACCAGTTTCCTGTCTCGCCTCCGAGTTCCAGTGCAACAGGAGTCAGGTTCTTGGCGGCCATTTCCATGATATGAACACCTACCTTAGGAGAACCCGTGTAGAAGATCTTGTCGAAGCGCTCCTCCAGGCACATATCTGCCACATCATGACCGCCGTCTATCAACGTCACATATTCTTCAGGAAATGTCTCCGAGATGATCTTCTTCATCGCTTCAGTACAAGCTCTCGATTTGGAACTTGTCTTAAGAATGACCGTATTACCCGCTGCTATAGATGTTGCAACCACGACCAGCGACAGATATAT